>JAWVYF010000397.1:0-2311 GCA_033722845.1 Anderseniella sp.
CGAGCTGGAAAAGAGCCGGGTGCCGAGCAGGAAACCGAGCGGCGGCCCGAAACCCCGAACCCGGGCACGCGCGCCGGCATGGACGGCGATACATTGTGCCATGGTCTCAATGCCGATGTAGGCCGGAATGCAAGCCAGCGTTGACACCGTGATAATTTGCGGTGTCATCAGGCCATTGAACAGGTAGCCTGCGATCAGCGGCACACCCGACAGCCCGAACACCACCCCCACACTTGTCGCCCACTTGTGCTTGGGCACCCCTGCTGCAATGAGAAACATGGTCAGCGGTGGCCCATAGACCGACGTGGCTCCGCCCACAAGCCCTGCCGCCCCACCAGCGACAAGGCTGGCGAGCCGCTCCCTGTGTGGCGGAATGGAAGGCTTCCAGCGGCTCACGTTGAGCAGCACGAACGCCACCACCACAAAGCCGAGCACGATGAGCAGTACATCCGCCGGAATTCTGGCGGCGTAGAGAGACACGGCGAAGATCGATACCATTGCCGTTGCTATCAGCAGCCAGAACCTGGACAAGGCTTCGCTGGCGCCTGCGAGACCGGTGGCAAAGGCCAGCTGCACATTGGTCAGGACGATGGGAATGACCATCATGGCAACCGCAAGCTTGGGCTCAAGTACCAGCAGCATCACCGTCAGGCCGATAAGCGGCAACGCGATGCCGATAATGCCCTTGCAGATACCGCCCAGCAGCATGGCCAGGATCACAATCGCAATCTCGTGCAGTCCGAAACCGAAAACCTGCGGACCAGCTGTCACGCAGTCATCTCTTCGGGCCTTGCACCGCGCGCCCAGGCTTTCAGGCACAGCAGTTCGGCCGCAATGATGGCAGCGGCATTGGCGGTGAGGTCAGACACGTCAAATGGCGGGGACACCTCGACAATATCCATGCCGCAGAAATCGACGCCCTTGAGTTCGCGGATGATCGACAATGCCTGGTGAGAGCTGAACCCGCCGGGAACAGGCGTGCCGGTACCGGGCGCGGTTGCCGGGTCGAGGAAGTCGATGTCGAAGGTCAGGTAGGCTGGTGCCGTGCCTACCCTGTCGCGGATGGCGGCCCCCACTTCGGCGGCGCTCATGGCGTGAACCCTGTCGGCAAACAACACTTCCATGCCCATGGAATTCTCACCGGTATAACAGGTGCGGATGCCAAGCTGGATCGAGCGAGCAGGGTCGATCAGTCCTTCTTCCAGTGCCAGCGAGAACATGGTGCCATGGTCGATGCGGCCGGCGCTGCCATTGGGCTCGACGTCGCGATGGGCATCGAACTGCACAAGGCCCACAGGACCGTGCTGCCTGACAATGGCCTTGAGAACGGGATAGGTGATGAAGTGGTCACCGCCAAAGGTGAGCGGACACACGCCCTTCGACACGATGCCGGCAATATGCTTCTCGATCACGCGGGGCACGTCCTGCTTGCGGCCCCAGTCGAAGAAGCAATCGCCGTAGTCTGCCACGGCCAGCGTCTCGAACGGGTCAAAGCGCCATGGCCAGACCGGCCCCCACGAGTGTTGCGCGGAGGCAGCGCGTATGGCCTGAGGGCCGAAGCGCGTACCGGGACGGTTGGTCACTGCCTGGTCGAACGGAATGCCGCTGATGGCAACGTCGACGCCTTTCAGGTTGCGGGTGTACTTGCGGCGCATGAACGACAACGCGCCGGCATAGCTGGCTTCGATGGCGGAGCCCATCAGGTCTTTGCGGCGGAAAGCGGCGTCGCCCAGAGACGACTTGGGAGTTACCATGATCTGAAAGCCTTATTGTGTGAGGACGAGCGTGTCGTCGGGATGCCAGCTGACCCAGACGGGCCGGCCCTTCTCCAGCAGGTCGCCGACTGCCCGGTCATTTTGAACATTGACGGCGAGTTCGAGCCCGTCGGCGCACGTGACGAAGACGTTCGACACGTCGCCGTAATAGGCCACATCGCGGATTTCGCCCTTGATGGAGATGTCGTTCTTGCGGGTCGGGGCCTTTGCGCTCAGATCCAGCTTTTCCGGCCGCACGGCCAGCGTGACCTTGCCGGATGCGCTGTCATCATGCGGGACGGTGACCTTGCCCAGGCCCTTGGCGGTGCAGGTGAGGCCAGACTTTGCAGCTCCGGCCACCTCGGCGTCGATAAGGTTGATCTTGCCGATAAAGTCGGCGACGAAGCGCGAATGGGGCTTTTCGTATAGTTCCTCAGGGCCCGCGATCTGCCGGACCGCGCCCTTCTCCATGACAGCGATGCGGTCGGCCATGGACAAGGCCTCGTCCTGGTCGTGGGTGACGATGATGAAGGTGATGCCGATGGCCTGCTGCAGGC
>JAWVYF010000398.1:0-2261 GCA_033722845.1 Anderseniella sp.
CCACCTTGCCCGGGTTGAACACGCCTTGCGGATCAAAGGCACGCTTCACCTGCCGGAAGCTGTCCATCATGCGCGCACCGAACATCACTTCGTTAAACTCGGAGCGGATGATGCCATCGCCATGTTCGCCCGAGTGCGAGCCCTTGTACTTCCGCACAAGCTCGAACGCTTCCTCGGCAATGGCGCGCAGATTCATCACGACAGTGACGAGATACAGGTTGAGCACGGGCAGCACGAGCAGGCAGCACACCGAAGCATGGGCATACCAGGTGCCCCGGCTGCCGTGCTTCTCAAACACTTCCGTCAGACCCGCCGTGTAATCCGCGAGGTCTTTGAGCTCCACTGCACAGTCTTCCACCACCGAGACCGGCTTACCTTCGGCCCGCATGGACATCATGATGTTGAGGCCGGACTTCCTGACCTCGGCCAGATCGGCCTGCAGTTTCGGGTCGTTGACCTCGACCACGCCGCCGAAGTTTTTGCCCGAGCGCGACCAGTCGAAGCCCAGATCGCCAATCACCTCGTGCAGGCGCTTCAGCCGTGCCAGGTTTTCGTCCCAGTCATCCTCGGCAAAGTCCACCAGCAACAGCGCATCCGGCTCGCCTCGCACCACCTTCTCGATGGTCGGGCGGAAGATGGCAATGTCGCGGGCCAGCTCGATCATGGTGCGGTCAACCAGTTCCACCGCCACCGGGTCCAGCTTGACGATGTGCTGGGCGGCATCCATGGCCGCGTGGAACGTCGGAAAGTGGCACACGCCCATGGCCTTCTTTGCGGGCAACGGCGAAAGCTTCAGCCTGAGCCGGTTCGACCAGGCAAGTGTGCCTTCCGAGCCCACCAGCAGCGACGACAGGTTGATCGCTTTCCCGTTGGGCACCAGTGCGTCGACGTTATAGCCGCCTACCCGGCGCATCACGGCGGGAAAGCGTTTGGCGATTTCAGCCTGCTCACGTTCGCCCAGCTTGAGCAGGTCATCGACGAAGCCGGGCAGTTGAGTACCCTGCTCCAGTGCACCGAAGTTTGCTTCGCTGCCGTCTGCCAGCACCGCATCAATGGCCAGCACATTGTCGCGCATCATGCCGTAGCGGATCGAGCGGCCGCCACACGAGTTATTGCCGGCCATGCCGCCAATCGTGGCGCGCGAGGCGGTGGACACGTCCACAGGGAACCATAGTCCGTGCGGTTTGAGTTGCCGGTTCAATTCGTCCAGCACAATGCCCGGCTCGACAAGGCAGGTACGATTTTCCGCGTCCAGCTCAAGCAACTTGTTGAGGTGCTTGGTGGTGTCGATAACGATCGAGTCGTTCACCGTCTGGCCGCATTGTGATGTGCCGCCGCCGCGCGGCAGCACGGTTACGCCTTCTTCTGCGGCAATGGCAATGACGGTCTTCACGTCCTCCGGCGTCTCCGGCACCACCACGGCCCGCGGCATGATCTGATAAATCGAGGCGTCGGTGGCGTAGCGACCGCGCGAGAACACATCGTCCATGACAGCGCCCTGCACGCCTGATTTCAGGCGGCGGGAAAGACTGGATAATGCGAGTGCGGTCACCGGAAATGCCTTGACATAATTTTGAATGCAAAATTAAGTATACCCAAAATTACGGGCGGGCAAGAGCAGCAGACACTGTCTTCCACGGCCTGAGAAGAAACGGGAAGGACGTCACACATGCATCAGGCAGGCCGCCATTTTCTGCAGATTCCGGGCCCGTCCAACGTGCCGGATCGAATCTTGCGCGCGATGGATTATCCGACCATCGACCACCGCGGACCGAAGTTCGGCACCATTGGGGCCAAGTGCCTCGATGGCATGAAGACCATCTTCAAGACCAAGAGCCACGTCATCATCTATCCGGCTTCCGGCACCGGCGCGTGGGAAGCAGCGCTGGTCAACACGCTGTCGCCCGGCGACAAGATCCTGATGTGCGAGACCGGCCACTTTGCTTCGCTGTGGTGCAAGCTGGCCCGCCGGCTCGGGCTTGAACCGATCCTCATCGAAACCGACTGGCGGCGCGGCGCACTGCCCGACAAGATCGGCGAAGCGCTTGACGCCGACAAGGCTCACGAGATCAAGGCCGTGTGCGTCGTTCATAATGAAACCTCGACCGGCGCCACCTCGCGCATCAATGATGTGCGCAAGGCGATGAACGATGCCAGCCATCCCGCACTCTTGATGGTCGACACCATTTCCTCGCTTGGCTCCATTGACTACCGGCATGACGAGTGGGGCGTGGACGTGACCGTCTCCGGCTCGCAGAAGG
>JAWVYF010000399.1:0-2255 GCA_033722845.1 Anderseniella sp.
ATCACATGCTGCATGGCGGCAAGTGCAACAAGGGCCAGGTGCAGGCCTGGGTGCTGAACCGGTATTGCTACCAGTCGGCTATTCCGCGCAAGGACGCGAACATCCTTGCCAAGACCACCGACCGCGAGCTGCGGCGCGAATGGCGCCACCGCATCGAGGACCATGACGGCGGCGACAACGCACCCGGCGGCATCGAACGCTGGATGGTGCTGGCTGAAGGCGTTGGCCTTGACCGCGACTACGTCATGTCCACCAAGGGCGCTCTGCCGGCAACCCGTTTCGCCTGCGAAGCGTATGTCAACTTCACCCGGAACATGCCGCTACTGGACGCGATTGCGTCATCGCTCACCGAGCTGTTTGCACCGGCCATCCACAAGTCGCGTATTTCAGGCATGCTGGAGCACTATGACTTCGCCAATGAAAAGACGATGTCCTACTTCAAGAAGCGGCTGGATGAAGCGCCGCGCGATGTGAAGTTCGGCCTCGAATATGTGCTCAGTCAGGCCGACAATGGCGACAAGCAGCGCCGCGTCATGGATGCGGTGTTCTTCAAGACCGACATGCTGTGGGCTCAGCTGGATGCGCTTTACTTTGCCTATGTCGAACCCGGCTTCATTCCACCCGGCGCCTTCGTGCCTGACGACCGGAAGTGACCATGGCAATCCGCACCGGCAGGCAGAGGTTGATGATCGACGCGGACACCCGCCCGCGCCTGCCATCGTGGGTGCGGCTTCACCACGACAAGGTGCGTGACGCCTGGGCTCTGCTGTCTCCGGAAAAGGTCATGTGGCCGGATGACATCAGCCTCGACATCCTGCGCCGCTGCGACGGCAATACGTCGGCCGGTGAAATCATCGATGGGCTGGCCAGGGAATATGATGCCGAACCGGACATGGTGCGCGGCGACGTAATCGAGTTTCTGCAAACCTGGGCCGACCGGCGGCTGGTGACGTCATGAGCGCGCCCGGCTACCCCATTGGCATTCTGGCCGAGCTGACCCACCGGTGTCCGCTGCAGTGCCCTTACTGTTCCAACCCGGCCAAACTGCTCAAGGCCAACACCGAACTTGATACCCAAACATGGCTGCGCGTGTTCAACGAGGCAGCCGACCTGGGCATCCTGCAGGTACATCTGTCCGGCGGCGAACCCACCTTGCGCCCGGACCTCGAGGACATCGTTGCCGCCCTGTCAGCCCGTGGCGTCTATACCAACCTGATCACCGCTGGCGCCAACGTGAAGCCCGGTCGGATTGCAGCATTGAAGGAACAGGGCCTCGATCACGTGCAGCTGTCAGTGCAAGGCGCAACAGCGGAAGTGACTGAGCTGATCGGCAACATGAAGGGCGCCCACGAGAAGAAGCTGGAGACCGCACGCGAGGTGCGCGAGGCCGGGCTGCCGCTCACGCTGAACGCGCCGATCCATCGGCACAACATCCATCAGGTCGAGGACTTCATAAACCTGGCACTGGAGTTGGATGCCGACCGGTTGGAAATCGCCAACGTGCAATACTACGGCTGGGCCTTGATCAACCGCAGCCAGCTCATGCCCGCCTGGGACGACGTGATGGCCCAGGTCGATCTGGTTGAAGCCGCCCGCGAAGAGCTGCGCGGCAAGCTGCTGATCGACTTCGTCACGCCTGACTATTACGCGCAGTTCCCGAAGCCTTGCATGGGCGGCTGGGCCAATGATGCCTTCATGATCACGCCCGATGGCACCGCCATGCCGTGCCATGCGGCTCACACGATCCCGCACCTGACCTTCGACAATGTGAAGGACAAGCACCTGGCTGAAATCTGGGACGCCTCGCCTGCCTTCGAGGCCTATCGCGGAACGGACTGGATGCAGGAGCCATGCCGCTCATGCGAGCGCCGCGAGAAGGATTTCGGCGGCTGCCGCTGTCAGGCGATGGCCATTGCCGGCGATGCGGCTGCCACCGACCCTGCCTGTTCGCTGTCCCCCCTGCACGACACAATGCTGGCCATCGCCGGCCAGACGCAGACAAAGGAAACGCCGGCAGATGACTTCACCTACCGGCGCATCGGCACGAACGCCTGATCCCCAATGAGGCAGATCAGCTACCAGGGCTGACCGGCAACTGGTGTTTGAAAACGGTATCGTCGGTATCCTTCGCCGTCACCGTCATGTGGCTTGCGCCGTTTGCTACGTAATCAAACGCAATTGACGGGTTCTCCGACAGCGAAATGCCCGCTTCGAGGGTGGCCAGCGGTTCGGTACCCTGCAACACGTCTATCTTG
>JAWVYF010000400.1:0-2238 GCA_033722845.1 Anderseniella sp.
CCATTTTTGAACATCGTTCAAAATAATCCTTGAACAGCGTTCATGGTCGCGCTATATCAATTTTGTGAACAGCGTTCATAAACAAGGAAAGTGCCATGTTCAAGCAGATTGTCACCATATTCCGCGGCCGGGCGGCTGAAGCCGGTGAAGCGGTCATCGACGCCAATGCCATGACCATCCTCAACCAGCAGATCCGCGATTGCGTTGCGGCCATCGAAAGCACCAAGCGCACGCTGGCGCTGGCCATTGCCCAGGAGCGGCAGGAACAAGCGACGCTGGAGAAGATTGCTGCCCGCATCGAAGGGCTGGAAGCCCGCGCAGCGCAAGCACTGGACGCCGGCAACGAAGACCTCGCCATGGAGGCGGCCGAAGCAATCGCCTCGATGGAGAACGAACACGCCGACGCCAGTGAAGCGCTGGTCCGTCACGCCCGCGAGACGGAGCGGTTGCGCGGCGTGGTCAAGCAGGCCCAGAGCCGGTTGACCGAGCTGGAACGCGGCCGCCGCACGGCGAAAAAGAACGCGGCCGTGCTGAAACTGCGCGATGTGCAGTGCGGCACCGACGCCAGCTTCCATTCTACCCTGCGCGAGGCTGAAGCCACCTTGTCGCGGTTGAAGGAACGCCAGGGCGACCTCGATGCAGCGGCCCAGGCGCTGGATGAACTGGAAGCGGACAATTCGCCTGACACGGTCGAGGACAAGCTGGCCAGGGCCGGCTTTGGTCCACCGACCAGCACGCAGGCCAACGATGTGCTGGAGCGCCTGAAAGCCTCCCGCGCAAGCGCCGGCGGCGGCAATTCGCCTAAGGCAAAATGACCCCCAACCCTCAAGCCCCCTTACAGAGGAGACTGAACCATGACCAACCGCATTACCGGACATTCCGATCACTGGGTGAACTTTTCCCGGCTGTCGTTCTTCGCATCCGTTGGCCTGGTGGCCGCAGGCATCGTGCTGACCCCCATCGATTGGTGGATGCGTGCTTACCTGATTATTGGCATGATGATGCTGATCCAGTCGGCCATCAACATGACCAAGACACTGCGTGACCAGCACGAGGCCGACCGCCTGATCAACCGGCTTGATGAAGCAAAGACGGAAAAGCTGATCCATGATGTCTATGGCGAGGTGGAGTTGGACGAAGTTGCGGCTCATCGCCAGGTCAGAAAGCAGCAGGCGCATGCTTAACCGCAGGCCACACCGGCTGGACAGGGTGGAACCCCTGTCCTGCCTCTGGCGGGGGCTGGTGCTTGTGGCCCTGGTCCTTGCCAGCCTCTTCACCATGGCGGTGCTGCCGGCAGCTGCGCAATCGGCACTCCCCAACATGCAGTTGCCGACGACAGGCGGCACGCAGTTCTGGCGCGACGAGATGGTGCGTTCGGGCTGGCGGGTACAACGCAATCACTTCACCGGTCATTGCCGCTTGCTCGACCACAACCAGATTCGCCGGGCATGGGGCGGCTGCACTGCCATGTACACCGTCCTGAAGCGGTTGGCCCCGAAGCCGGCGTCGCGCCATGCGGTGCTGCTGGTGCATGGCATCGCGCGGGGGCCGGGTACGTTTGGTGAGTTGCCACGGGGGCTTCGCGCCGCCGGGTTTGACGCCACTGCCATCAGCTATCCCTCAACCCGTGCCGGCCTGGAGGACCATGCCCGGCAGTTGAAAGATGTGATCGGGCGGATGGAGGATGTCGACACGGTGTCGTTCGTTACCCACTCCATGGGCGGGCTGGTGGTGCGCAAGGTGCTGGAAGATGAAAGCTGGCAGGTGAAGGTGAAGCCGGGCCGGCTAGTGATGATCGCGCCACCCAACCAGGGCTCTGCCGTGGCGAGGTTTCTGAAAGACAATCCTGCTTTCCTGGCGCTGTATGGCCCGGCCGGCCAGCAACTGGTGCCGGATGCCGTGGCGAAGATCGCCATTCCGGACATTCCGTTTGCAATCATTGCAGGCGGAAAGGGCGATGAGGCGGGCTTCAACCCGCTGCTGCCGGGTGATGACGACGGCACCGTGAGCGTTGCCGAAACCCGGCTTGAAGGGGCGAAGGCCTTCATGGTTTTACCGCGTCTTCACGGAATTATCGCAAGATCACCGCTCATCGAACCGCACGTTTTGAGCTTTCTCAAATCAGGCAAATTCTGATCCTGATTGCACCGGAGACCTGACCCGATGGACCGCACGCAATTCGACCTGCTCAAGACGAAGCGCTTCCTGCCGTTGTTCGTGACGCAGGCGCTCGGAGCG
>JAWVYF010000401.1:0-2235 GCA_033722845.1 Anderseniella sp.
CAGACACGCTTTTGACACCTGCGAATCGTACATAGTCGATACTGTAATTCCTATTCAATCTGCTACGAACGGACAGAAAACGCTGAACGCACAAGACGGCAAACAGAACTGGCTGTTCAAGGCAATGCGTGCATTCAGTGCGCGCAACAAGCTTGTGCAGGTTGCCGCCCTGCCTTGGCGCATCCACAAGGGCGAAGTGCAGGTGTGCCTGGTCACCTCGCGCGGCACAGGGCGCTGGATCTTGCCGAAGGGCTGGCCCGAGAAAGACCTGAGTCACGCCGAAGCCGCGGCCCGGGAGGCTTGGGAAGAAGCCGGGCTGAAGGGCAAGGCTGACGCTGAGCCTTGCGGCGAGTTCGATGCCCTCAAGGGGGTGGACGAGGATTTGACCGTGCAGGTCCGGCTCAAGGTGTTCCTGCTGCCCGAACCGAAGCAGTTCAGGGATTTTCCGGAGAAGGGCGAGCGCAAGGTGAAATGGCTCTCGCTCGACAAGGCGATGGCCCGCGTCGACGAAGACGGCTTGCGCAAACTGATCCGTAATCTGCAGGAGTCCGGCGCATTCAAACAGCCCCGGACATAATTTCACGGTTCACTCAGCCTCAACCGCAGCCAAAGAATACAGGGCATAACATCGTTACGCGTATGGCTCTTCGCGGCTGGCGTTGCTAATCACGTCGTCATCAAACTGTCATCAAAACGTCACACGAGCCGGCTGATGAGCGACCAGACAACTTCCCCGGGTTCTCCGCTTAAAAAGACTTCTCTCGACAAGGACCTGTCCAAGATCACCTCGGTCGAGACAGCTGGCCGGGCCATTTCCCAGACCTTGCTGGCTCCCGGCATTGCGCTGGTGTTTCTGGCCTGCGCAGGGCTGCTTGCTGCCGCCTACACCGGGGAAAGCACCAATGGCGCGCTCATCGTGGCCGCCGCCATTATCGGCGGGTACATGGCGCTCAACATCGGCGCCAACGATGTAGCCAACAATGTCGGGCCGGCGGTCGGCGCCAAGGCCATGACCCTGATGGCGGCGCTGGTCATTGCTGCCGTGTTCGAGACAGCCGGCGCGATTATCGCCGGCGGCGATGTGGTCTCGACTATCTCCAAGGGCATTATTGACCCGGCAAAAGTGGCAGAGCCGGCGACCTTTGTCTGGGCGATGATGGCAGCGCTCATCTCCTGTGCGGTGTGGGTCAACCTGGCCACCTGGCTCGGTGCCCCCGTATCCACCACGCATTCGGTGGTGGGTGGCGTGATGGGGGCCGGCATCGCGGCAGCGGGCTTCAGCGCAGTGGACTGGCACGTCATGGGTGCGATTGCGGCCAGCTGGGTCATTTCACCGGTGATGGGCGGGCTGATAGCTGCGCTGTTCCTGTGGTTCATCAAGTCGAACATCATTTACCGCGAAGACAAGATTGCTGCCGCGCGGCGCTGGGTGCCTGTCCTGGTTTCCATCATGGCGGCCTCGTTCGCAGCCTACCTGGCGCTCAAGGGGCTCAAGAAGATCTGGAAGGCCGATGTCTATACGCTGGGCCTGCTGGCTGCTGGAGTGTTCGTGGCCAGCATGGCAATCACCACCCCCCTCATCCGGCGGCAATCCGCGGGCATGGAAAACCGCAACCAGTCTCTGCGCAAGCTGTTCCATATACCGCTCATCTTCGCCGCCATGCTCTTGTCTTTTGCACATGGAGCCAATGACGTTGCCAACGCGGTCGGGCCACTGGCAGCTATCGTTCACACCATCCAGGCCGGCAGCGTCGACGCCAAGGTGGGCATTCCGCTCTGGATCATGCTGATCGGCGCGTTCGGCATCAGCCTTGGCCTGTTTCTGTACGGCCCCAAGCTGATCAGAATGGTCGGAGAACAGATCACCAAGATGAACCCGATGCGCGCGTTCTGCGTGGCGCTGTCTGCCGCCATTACCGTGCTGATCGCCTCATGGCTGGGCCTGCCGGTGTCGTCCACGCATATCGCTGTCGGCGGAGTGTTCGGCGTCGGCTTCCTGCGCGAATACTACACGACCCACTCCGTGCGCCGGCGTGAGTACCTTGCAACCAAGGCGCAAGCCGGCGGCCTGATCGCAGCCAATGCAGATGAACGCAGCGAAGACGAGATCACCTACCGCAAGCTGGTGCGCCGGTCACACTTCATGACCATCATTGCGGCATGGATCATCACGGTACCGGCAGCCGCCTTGCTGGCAGCAACCATGTTCTACCTGCTGACGAACCTCACCTGAGG
>JAWVYF010000402.1:0-2226 GCA_033722845.1 Anderseniella sp.
GCCACAGCAGGCTGCCTTCCTTCGGCACCTGATAGCTGAGGTCATCGTCTTCGGTCATCACCTGGATGATGTCGCCGTTCCACTCCATGGCAAGATCGACTTCGCCGGAAGCCAACAGGTCCTGGCCGTTGTCGTCGGCGAACACCTTGACGTTCTTCTTCGCCTTGATCAGCAGTTCTTCGGCGGCCTTCATCTCAGCCGGGTCGACCGACTAGTAGGAGTGGCCGAGAAACATCAGCGCCACGCCTATGACGCTGTCCTGATCGCCCAGAAGCGCAATGCGGCCGGCCATGGCATCGTTGTCGAAGACGGCCTTCCAGGAGGTTGCATCCGATACCTTGGACTTGCGGTAGCCGATGCCCAGCGTGCCCCACATGTAGGGGATCGAGTGCTTGCGGCCCGGGTCGAACGAGGCGTCCTGGAAGTTCTTGTCGATGTTCGACATGTTCGGCACCTTGGCCGGGTCGATCATGTCCAGCATGCCGGCCTTGATCATGCGTTCGACCATGTCATTGGTCGGCACGATGACGTCGTAGCCGGGGTTGCCTTCCTTCAGCTTGGCGAACAACTCGTCGTTGTCGGCATAAAGGTCCATCTTGACCTCGATGCCGGACGCCTTGTTGAACTCATCCAGAGTATTTTCGCCGATATAGGTGTCCCAGTTGTAGAAGTTCAGCTTCTTCTCTTCCTGGGCCATGGACTTGTACGGCATCATGGTGAGGCCGATGAACGCCGCACCTGTGCCCTTCAGCACAGAACGGCGGGATGCGTGAAAGCGAGGCTTGTAAGTCATTGGATATACTCCCTGTTTCAAAACTTTCCAGCCGCCTGAATATGCCACCCGGTGACCATTGCGGCTGAAGAGATGGATTGAGTGTTAAACACTCTTGAACCGGATTCAACGGCTGATTTCATGTCCTTGGCGAGATTCAGCCAGCTTCGCTGCGCACCGATTCCCAGGTGGCATCGAGCGCCTTGCGGGCTAGACCTGCCCACTCATCAACTTCCGCCTCGGTGATGCACAGAGGCGGTGAGAACACCATCGTGTCCCAGCACGCGCGCATGACGAGGTTGTTGTTGAAGCAGTGGTCGCGGCAGATGGTGCCGACCCGGCCCCAGTCTGCAAAGCGCTCGCGGGTCTTCTTGTCCTTCACCAGTTCGATGGCACCGAGCAGGCCGCGCACGCGCACCTCGCCAACGATGGGGTGGTCGGCCAGCGCGCCGATCTTGTCGCGCACGACGGCTTCCATGCGGTTGGCATTTCCGACCAGGTCTTCTTTCTCGATGATCGCCAAGTTCTCCAGCGCGACGGCGCTGGCAACCGGGTGGCCGGAATAGGTATAGCCGTGGAAGAACTCGCCACCGTGCTCGAAGAACTCTTCGATGAGGTGGTCGGCAACGGCAACCGCGCCGATAGGCAGGTAACCGGAGGACAGGCCCTTGGCCATGATGACAACGTCCGGCTCGATGCCCAGCGTCTGGTGGCCGAACCACTGGCCGGTGCGGCCGAAGCCGCAGATGACTTCATCGGCCACGATGGGAATGCCGTGTTCGCGGCAGACCTTCTGCACGTAGGGCCAGTAGGTATCCGGCGGCATGATGACGCCGCCTGCGCCCTGGATCGGCTCGCCGACGAAGGCGGCAACCTTGTCTGGCCCGAGTTCGAGGATCTTGGCTTCGACTTCCTTTGCAGCCTTGAGGCCGAACTCTTCCGGGCTCATGTCGCCGCCATGCTGGAACCAGTCCGGCTCGAGCACATGGTGGAAACCGGGCAGCGGCAGGCCGCCTTGCGCGTGCATGGCCGACATGCCACCGAGCGAGGCCGATGCGCAGGTGGAGCCGTGATAGGCGCGGTGGCGGGCGATGAAGTGCATCCGCTCGGGCTGGCCCTTCATCTCCCAGTAGCGGCGCATGAAGCGCACCATGGTGTCGTTGGCTTCCGAGCCGGAGTTGACGAAAAACACCTGGTTGAAATTGTCCGGCAGCAGGCCGGCAACCTTCTCGGCCAGCTGGGTGGCGGGCACCGTCGTGGTCTTGAAGAAGGTGTTGTAGTACGGCAGATCGAGCATTTGCCGGTAGGCGGCGTCAGCCAGTTCTTTGCGGCCATAACCGATGTTGACGCACCACAGCCCGGCCATGGCGTCGAACATCTTGTTGCCCTTGCCGTCCCAGATGTGAACGCCCTTGGCGTGGGTGATGACGCGGGCCCCGCCCTCGCCGTGGAAC
>JAWVYF010000403.1:0-2222 GCA_033722845.1 Anderseniella sp.
CGAGGAAACGCTGGCAAAGCGCTATGCCGATGCTGGGCTTGATTGCCGCTACTACACGCCAGCGGTCCACAAGGCGGCATTTGCGCTGCCAGGCTTCATTGGCGGGATCGTCAGCAAGGCCAACGCGCAGGCGCGGAAACAGGCCTAGTCTCGTTTTCTGAACCGTTGCCGAAATGCAACACTTCCCGAAAAACAGCCCGCCTGCGGACATCCGTTCTTGAACGACGCGCCGGGCGGTGGCTATGGTCTTGTCAATTCCGGGGCCAGGGTTGAAAACAGATTCGTATCGGGAGGCACCATGCGGCGCGCCATTACTCCACTCTTTGCCATTGCCATGTCGGCAGCACTCATCGGCGGTACGGCTGCCACGTCCCAGGCGGCCTCGCGCGCCGGACAGCAGTGCGGCAACTTCCTCGAGTGCCTGTTCGGCGGCCTCAACAACAACAATTCCGGCAACCGCTCCGGTGGCTTCTCCAGCAATCGCAGTGGCGGCAGCTACGGCCCCAGCACCCGCCGGCTGATCTCGTTCTCCGAAGCGTCGCGCCACAAGCCCGGCACCATCATCGTCGATACCTCCGAGCGCAACCTCTACCTGGTGCAGCCGGGTGGCAAGGCCTACCGCTACAAGGTTGGCGTGGGCCGCACCGGGTTCCAGTGGTCGGGCACATCGCGCATCGGACGCAAGGCTGAA
This sequence comes from Anderseniella sp., assembly GCA_033722845.1. Taxonomy (GTDB): domain Bacteria; phylum Pseudomonadota; class Alphaproteobacteria; order Rhizobiales; family Aestuariivirgaceae; genus Anderseniella. The sequence goes on from JAWVYF010000403.1 coordinate 692, forward strand.
TGGCCGGGCTGGACCCCGCCGAAAGCCATGATCGCCCGCGAAAAGAAGAAGGGCGTCATTCTTCCGGCCCACATGCCCGGCGGCCCGAACAATCCGCTCGGTGCCCGCGCACTTTACATTTCCGGCACGCTGTACCGCCTGCACGGCACCAACAACCCGTCCTCGATCGGCGGCGCGGTGTCGTCGGGCTGCATCCGCCTGACCAACACCGACATCATCGACCTGTACAAGCGCGCGAAGGTCGGCGCGAAGGTAATCGTGCGCCGCTAGGCCTGCGACACCAGACAAGGAACATGCAGGGGAGCCTTGGGGGGTCCCTGAAACCCTGGAACGCATGAGGGGGCTCAAGCGTTCCGGGGTTTTGCTTTTCTAGCATCCAGTGCCTGACAACCTCATTTCATCTCCTTCCATATTGAACCTCTGGATGATGGACACCGCCTGCCGGTGATCTAAGCTGCGGGCGCAACGCACAACTGTCTGCAGGAGACCTCCGCCCATGCTGCCCGCCACCCGCACGTTGTATTTCGACGACCTCGCACTGGGCATGTCGGAAACCTATTCGAAGGAAGTGAAGTCGTCCGACGTGGTGGGCTTTGCCGAGATCTCCGGCGACCGCAACCCGATCCACCTCAGCGAACACTTTGCGGCCGGCACGCCGTTCAAGGGCCGCATTGCGCACGGGCTGTACACGGCCAGCCTGATCTCGGCCGTGATCGGCACGCGGCTGCCGGGGCCGGGCGCGATCTACATGCAGCAGACGCTCAACTTCAAGGCGCCGGTGCGCATCGGCGACACGGTAATTGCCCGCGTCGAGGTGACTGAACTCAGCGACCGGGGCCACCGGGTCAAACTGGCCTGCACCTGCGAGGTGGACGGCAAGCTCGTGCTGGACGGCGAGGCGCTGGTGAAGGTGCCGACGCGCGACGAGGCCGACAAGATCGTCTAGCGCCGGTTTGCCCGCCGCATGCCCGGCCATCGAATCGAATCGCCATCGCCTCGATTGTGCGCTATCATTGCTGTCGTGACGGCAACTGAAAGGTGATGCGCAATGAAACCTCTCGTTCTCCTTCCCGTTCTGATGGCCGGACTGGCGCTGCCTGCAGCCGCCGGCGGAACCTCGCCAGAGCCGGTCAGCCCCGGTGCGCCGGCCAAGGTCGAGATCACCCCGGCACCGGGCGCCGCCAAGGCAACCGCCGCGGCCACGGTGACCACGGAAGGCGCCAAGTCCAAGGTTGACCACTCCATCGTCGACTATTCCGACCTTGGCGGCGGACATGGCTGTGGCCGGTCCAAGACCCAGGCGCTGATCAACTAGGTCGCGTTTGCTGGAGCCTTTGGTTTGTTTCCGTAAGCGCATCCGCGCTTGCGTCTGCTCACGCATTGTTTGGTTTTCGCGAACACGTCCGTGTCCGCGCCCGTTCACGGGCTGGCGCAACGACGGCGCTTCGCTTGTCTTGGTCAAGCCGGGGGATGACAGTAGGGTGGAAAACGTGAACGCACGGCGAAACGCTCGCCCAATTCACCTGGATCA
>JAWVYF010000404.1:0-2221 GCA_033722845.1 Anderseniella sp.
GCGCCAATCGGCTCGGTACGGTTCCAGGAGCCATGCTGGGCCGAGAATATCCCGCCCTTGTACTTGTCCGGAAACTGCTTGCCTGAATAGAACGTCATGCCAAGGTCGGCCGCGTGCGCGTCCATTTCAACGGCCGGATGCACGATACCTTCGGGTGGCGTGTCATCCTTGTACTCATTGGTGCGCACCGTGCCACCGCCATACCACGGGTGGCCGAAGTTCTGCCCCGCCGCTGTCTGACGGTTCAACTCACCGGGCGGTATGTCGTCGCCCATGCCATCGACCTGGTTGTCAGTGAACCACAATTCCCCATTGGCCGGGTTGAAGTCCATGCCGACCGAATTGCGCACACCATAGGTGTACACTTCGCGTTCCGAGCCATCGGTTTTGACCCGAATAATGCCGCCAATGCCGGTCTTGTTGTAAAGGTCGAGCTTCTCTTTCGGTGCCACATTGAACGGCTGCCCAAGCGAGATGTAAAGCTTGCCGTCCGGCCCTATACGGCAGGTGCGAGCGGTATGGTTGTAGCTTTCTTCTTCCGGCGGAACGAGAGTGCCCTGCTTCAACACGTTGAATGCTGCCACGTCCGGGCTTTCATAGAAAAACTCGGCGGCCGGATAAACCAGAACGCGGTTCTGTTCGGCGATGTACAAGAACCCGTCAGGCGAGAAACACGGACCGTTCGGAATAGCCATCGAAAGCGACGGGGCGAAGTCCTTGACCTCGTCAGCCACACGGTCCTTGTTGCGATCGGTAACCGACCAAACCTTGGTCTTGCGCGTTCCGACAAAGGTCACGATGCCTTGCGGGCCCACAGCCATGTGACGGGCATCCGGCACTACCGCATACAGGGATATCTTGAACCCCTCAGGCAGTTTGATCTTTGCCAGATTTTCCTTGATCGCATCGGCATTGGCACCTGTCTGTTCGATGTAGGTGAACTCGGTCACCCCGGTAGATTTGAACTGACTGAGCTTTTCAAGATTATCTGTAGACTGAGCCGCAGCATATGATGCGGTTCCAAGCAGCATTGCGGCGAACAAGGCGAAACGCATGACAAGACCTCCCTTGGCGTTTATTACCGTCCCTCTTCTGGGGCAGTGAGTATTCGGGATTGGCCTAATACCAAGGTAGTATAATAATACTACACGCGATCACTTCCCGCTGGCTGGGACAGTCGCTGCAATGCACAACTCAACCATCAAGCGCGGCAGCTGAGCACCCGCTCAGAAGTCTTCCACGTGCATGACGCCCGGCACTGCCTTGATCGCGGCCTTGATCTTCGGGTTTACGGTGAACTTGTGCCCCAGCGCAATTTCGACCTCATGCATCCCGGGCAAGGACATGACCAGGTGGACAGGTGCTGCCCCGCCATTGGTGAGACGTGACTGGATAAGGTCGAGCGGCTTGGCATCGCTCACATAGATCTTCAGTCCCATCACCACCCGGTCGGCCTTTTCGTCAAGCGGCTCAACGCCCTGCAAACGCAGCTTCACCTCTTCGCCTTCAACATCGGCTTCGACGCGCAGCATCAGTGGCTTGCCGCTTTCCAGCAGGTCACGCGCTCCCGCCAGCGTGTCGGAAAAGCACACCGCCTCAAACTGTCCGGTCGGATCAGAGAACCCGATAAAGGCAAACTTGTTGCCCGTCTTGGAGCGGCGTTCCTGCTTGTAGGTCACGGTCGCTATGAGCCTTGCAGCAGAGGCGCCTTTCAAGGCCTTGTCGCGGAAGCCTGTCCACGAGTCCGCACCCAGCTTGGGCAGCAACGTCAGATACTCGTCCAGCGGATGGCCCGACAGATAGAACCCCACCGCCTCGAACTCGGCCTGCAGCTTGTCCATCGGCAACCACGGTTCAGTGGACGGCAGAGGCAATTCCTCAGCACCTGTATCTCCCCCACCACCAAAGAAATCCGACTGGCCGATCTCGGCTTCGGTTGCCGTGCGGTTGGCCATGGCGATGATGGCCTCGACGCCCTTCAACACTTGTGCCCGGTTGGCATTCAGCTCGTCAAAACCACCCGCCTTGGCAATGGATTCAAGGGCACGCTTGTTGATTTGGCGCGGATCGACGCGCCGGGCAAAATCACCAAGGGACTTGAACGGCCCGCCCTCCTCGCGCACCTCAACAATATGCTCGACAGCATGTTCGCCAACGTTTTTCAGTGCTGCCAGCGAGTATTGGATGGCGCCATCCTTGACCGAGAAATCCACGCCGGACC
>JAWVYF010000405.1:0-2194 GCA_033722845.1 Anderseniella sp.
ACGCGCCGCTGGACCCTCGGCACAAGGCCGAGGGTGACATTGAGGAGAACTTGCAGCACCCAACCGCATCACTCCTTCCCCCTGCGGCAGCGCAAGATTTTGCGTCCAGCAAAATCGCCAGCGCGTGAGCAGACGCAAGCGCGGACGCGCTTGCGAAAACCAAACAAACCATCACTCACCCTTCCCCGCGCTTCTCCCGAAGCTCGGCCCACCAGGCCAGCCGCTTGCGGATCTCGCGTTCGAAGCCACGATCCGGCGGGTCATAGAACTGCTGCCGGCCCATCTCGTCGGGGAAATAGTTCTGGCCCGAGAATGCATCCGGCTGGTCGTGATCGTACTTGTAGCCCGCGCCGTACTCCTGCTCTTTCATCATCTTCGTCGGCGCGTTGAGGATGATCTTCGGCGGCATCACCGAGCCGGTCTCGCGCGCTGCCCGCATGGCCGCCTTGTAGGCGGTGTAGATGCCGATGCTCTTCGGCGCCGTCGCCAGGTAGACGCACGCCTGCGCCAGGGCCAACTCCCCCTCCGGCGAACCGAGAAACTCGTACGTATCCATGGCCGCTATCGCCTGCACAACAGCCTGCGGATCGGCCAGGCCAATGTCCTCGTTGGCCATGCGCACCAGACGGCGGGCAATGAACAGCGGGTCTTCGCCGGCCACCAGCATTCGCGCCATCCAGTAGAGCGCGGCGTCCGGGTCCGAGCCACGAACCGATTTGTGCAAGGCCGAGATCAGGTTGTAGTGGCCATCGGCCGACTTGTCGTAGACCGGCATCCGGCGCTGCATGGTGTCGGCCAGCTCCGCCGGCCCAAGCGGCTCGGCATCCGCATCAACAACCGCGAACAAGTCCTCGACGAGATTCAGGAAATAGCGTCCGTCCCCGTCCGCCATGGCAAACAACTGTTCGCGCGCCTCGTCCGTTACAGGCAGCGTCCGGCCTTCCAGGTCTTCAGCCCGCTTCAGCAGACCGGCAAGCGCGTCTCCATCGAGCCGGTTGAGCGTCAACACCTTGGAACGCGACAGCACGGCGGCATTGAGCTCGAACGACGGATTCTCCGTTGTCGCCCCTACCAGCGTGATGGTGCCGTCTTCCATCCAGGGCAGGAAACTGTCCTGCTGCGCCTTGTTGAACCGGTGAATCTCATCCACGAAAAGGAGCGTGCCCTGCCCCTGCTCATTGCGCCTCAACCTCGCTGCCTCGAACACCTTCTTCAGGTCCGCAACGCCGGAGTGGATCGCGCTGATCTGTTCAAAATGCAGCCCGGCCTCACCCGCCAGCAACCGGGCAATAGTGGTCTTGCCGGTTCCTGGCGGCCCCCACAGGATCATCGAAGTGATCCGGCCAGAGGCAATCATCCGGCTGATCAGCCCAGTCTCACCGGTCAGGTGATCCTGGCCTGTCACCTCCTCGAGGGTTTTCGGCCGCAACCGGTCGGCCAGCGGTCGCGGCGCGCTGTCAGCCAGTCCGGCGGCTTCGAAAAGGGAACTCACCGGGTGGTCTCAACCGCCGAAGCTGCGCCGGATCAGGCGGCCCTTGCGCAAGATGCCCACATCCCAATAGCCCAGCCGGTCTTGCAGGGCAGCTTGCAAGTCGCGCACCGACTTGGGGCGGTGATCGTTCAACTCGACAATGATGTCGCCCCGCCGGAAGCCAAACCGCCTGCCCAGCGATCGGCCGGTTTCAGAAACCACCACGCCTTCTGCCGACGCGGGCAGGCCCAGTTCATCGGCCACCGCGGGCGAGATGTTCATCACCTCCAGCCCGGTGAATGGCGAGCGCCCGCCAATAGTGCTGGTATCGCGCGGTGGGTCTTCAGGTGCTGCCATCAAGGCAAGACTGGTGCGGAAACTCTTGCGCCTGCGCTGGAATATGACCTCGGCCTTGTCGCCAATGCTGAGCGTGGCGAGGCGGAAGTTGAACTCCTGCGCATTGGCAAGGTCGCGCCCATCCAGCTTGAGCAATACATCGCCCTGTTTGATGCCAGCAGCCGAAAGTGGCGACTTCGGATGCAGATTTGCGACCAGTGCGCCCTTGGGCCGGTCCAGGTTCAGCGCGCTGGCAAGATCGCCGGTCACGTCCAGTCGTTGATTCGAATCCAGGCATCGTATGCAGCGCGTCAACGGGTAATACCGGCGCGTAGCCGAGATCGGCATCGATTCTTGCGGGATCCTCGGCATCCAGGCCAACCAGCC
>JAWVYF010000406.1:0-2191 GCA_033722845.1 Anderseniella sp.
GGACGACGCGGGCCACGAGAAGGCCCCGCTTCGCCGAACGGGAAAGCCATGTGCCGGCGCAACGCTGAGAGCGCCGGTTTGAGATGACCGGTCATGTGACGGTTCGCACAGACACCGCCGCTGCAATCCGGTCAGGATCGAGGAGAAAACGAAACAGCGCCTGACACCGGACGCGACTTAACGACAAGAAGATTGCTGAACGATACTGCCGCTTATGCCGGACCAGGCGCCCAACTGGCTGGGAGCCTTGAAAGATGAACAAGTCTTGTATTGCAGCCCTCGGGCTGATTGTTGCGGGCCTGCCGATGGCAGGTGGCGCCGGACCGGCCAGTGCGGCCGACTGGATGTCTGCCCCGGATATCAAGCGCGAGCTGGTGGACACCGAACTGGCCTTCCGTGGCCGGGTGTCTGGCAAGGTCATCTACCGTGAGGACGGCGGCATGCGCATGGTGTCCTCCGCTGGCCGGCAGATCTTTGGCGAATGGCGCATCGACGACGACACCGGCAGCCTTTGCTCGCTGTTCTACACAAGGCGCCAGGGCAAGGAATCCTGCTTCCGCACCCGCCATGACGGTTTCGGGTATCGCACCGACCAGGGCTACAAGCTGATGCCGCTGGAGTTTTGAGGGGTCAGATCAGACCTAGTCTGCGCAGGAAGCGCTTCGGGATGCCGGACCAGTAGCGAAGTCTTTGCACTAGCAGAAAACGTTTCATGTGCGGTGAGGTGGCGCTCATGATCCCCTCTGGCATGCGGTCGCTTTCTGCCGGAACCAGCAACAGGTCGGTCATCAGCGAGAGTTTGCCAAGGTCATCGATTTCGCCAATGCTGAATGTTTCGGTGCTGCCCTGTGTCGGGCCGGTGTTTATCAGCATGCGATAGTTCCGGCTGGTCAGGAACGACTGGAAATCCTGTGGCGTGTACCCCTGGTCCGTCTGACGATGGGGCGCGTATTCCATGAAGATGATCGGCCGGTCCCGGTCGATCACCTGCTGCGCCGACCTGAGCGCCTTCATCTCCATGCCTTCCACATCGATCTTGATCAGGCTGATGGGCTGCGTTGCGACTTCGTCGATACGTACGGTTTCAACGGCAGGCCCCTGTCCGCTCTCACTCAGGCTGTCTGCGCCGCTGTTCGCGCCGGTATCGAACCGCATGTAGAGTTTTGCGCCGCTAACATCGCTGATGCCATTGTTAAATACCTTGGACTTGATGCCATGCCGCTAGAGATTGCGGTTGAGGATTGCATAGGTTTCCGCATTGGCCTCGATCGCAAACACCGCTCCGCCGGGGCTGACGGCTTTTGCAAGCAGAATGGTAAAAGAGCCGACATGCGCCCCGGCATCGACAATTGCATCACCCTCGCGCAGCAAGCTGCGAAGCATGGCCACTTGTGGCCGGGCATGCGCACCAAAAGCTTCAATGTGCCGGGTAATGTGATCGTTGATGTAAACTTCCATGGGCCCATTGCGGGTCTCGATGGTCTTGGTTTTTCGTGATTGGTGTCGCATCACCCTTTCAAATCCCGACGAGAGAAAGCGTCTGGCCAGCATAATCTGCCATGTAAGGTCTTAAAGACCAGCATAAAGTCCGACCTGGCTCGAACCCGTGTGTAAACCGGCACAGATGGTGATGCTTGGCCAATACTTGATCTACGTTGATTGCGCTTGGCATGATGTCACGGTCCGGTCGCAGGCTGCGCTGCGTGTATACTCGAGCCGGGTTTCCATTTCGTGTTGTGAACTCTGATGCCTACTTTTACCAAAACCATCTGGATTTACTGGCATCAGGGTGAAGCCTCTGCTCCTGAATTGGTGAAGCGGTGCATTGCGTCATGGCGGACGAGAAACCCCGGCTGGCAGGTCAATGTGCTCGACGCGGCATCCGTCCGAAATTACTGCGATCTTGGCGAAGTCATAGACCTGGGACGAAAGGACATCCCTGTTCAGATGGTGGCGGATCTTGTCCGGCTCCACCTGCTCAACCGTCATGGTGGGGTATGGGCAGACGCAACCTTGTATTGCGCCACCCCGCTTGATGAGTGGATTCAGCAGGCCGCCAGATCTGGCTTCTTCGCATTTGCCCGGCCCGGCCGTGACCGGATGCTATCGGTCTGGTTTCTGGCTTCGACGCCCGGCAATCCCCTGATCACCGGTTGGTGCCAGCGATTCACAGAGGTTTTTTCGCGCCGCC
>JAWVYF010000407.1:0-2182 GCA_033722845.1 Anderseniella sp.
ATAGTGGCCATAGTCAGCCGGCCACCAGTCCTGGCTGTCGGTCATCAGCGCCGTAAGGTCCTTCTTCAGCGCCTTGAGGTTCAGCTTCTTGAACTCGTTCGCGTAGCTGAAGCTGTCGCCCATCGGGTTGGACAGCGCGGTGTTCTGGTGCAGCATCTTGAGGTTGAGCTGGTTTGGCCACCAGTCACGGTTGGTGCGTACATTACCGGCTGCCGTGTGCATGACCGGGCACTTGGCGATGTCGTTCATCACATTCATTGGATCGTCTCCTGTGGTAAGTCAGATCGAAACACGTCTGGGCCCCCGGTGCGTGGCAGGGGCTGGAAATCCGTCGGTTCAGTGCGGGCCGAAGCCTTAATATAGTGGCAAAGCCGCCGACGAGCGAGCGAACCATAGTGCCTGACAGCCATAGGCCACTGGCAGTCCAGTCCACCGCATCGCAGCAACGTCGTAGCAGAGCTTTTCGATAGAATTAAGTTGAATCTTCTGATTGATCTCATAACTTCAGGTTATGAGAAACGTGACCCTCAAACAGTTCCGGTATTTCGACCAGCTGGCCCGCCACGGTCACTTCGGCCGGGCGGCCGAGGCGTGCGGCATTTCACAACCAGCCTTGTCGGTGCAGATCAAGGACCTCGAGCAGGAACTGGGGGCAACACTGTTCGAGCGCGGACCGCGCCAGGTTCGCCTGACGCGCTTCGGCGAGGAATTTTCGACGCGCGTGCGAGACCTCCTGCGGCAGGTGGACGAGCTTGGCGAGATGGCCCGAGCATCGCGCGATGAGTTGACTGGCAGGCTGCGCATCGGAATCATCCCCACCGTAGCGCCATACCTGCTGCCGTCCATCGTCGGCGCCCTTGCCACCTCCCATGCCGGGCTGGACATTCACGTCCGCGAGACGGTCACACCGAAACTGATTGAGGAGCTGGCAGAAGGCCGTCTCGACACCGCCATTCTCGCGCTGCCCGTATCGGAGCTTTCGCTTCACGAAGAACCGCTGTTTGACGAACGCTTCGTGCTGGTGCGCCCGGCAGAAGACGAGGACAAGCCGGTGCCCGACCGTGAGACCTTGCGCGAAATGCGTCTCCTGCTGCTGGAGGAAGGTCACTGCTTCCGTGACCAGGCGCTGTCGTTCTGCAATCTGCAAACCGCCTTGCCGCGCGAACTGCTTGAAGGCAGCTCGCTGTCCACCCTGGTGCAGATGGTCGGGGCAGGCATCGGCATCACCCTGATCCCTGAAATGGCAGTGCCGGTGGAAACCCGTTCCGCAAAGGTGTCTGTCGCGCGCTTCAATGCGCCCGAGCCGTCACGCCGTATCGGCATGGTGTGGCGCAAGTCCAATCCTCTCGCAGGCCAGCTCAGGCAGCTTGCGGCGGTGGTTCGTGAGGCCGCAAGACTTGAGCCGCCTGAAATGCACTAGCCCCGGGGCGAGGCAAGCGTGCCCCCGGAAATTGCCGCTATTTCATCGCTGTCGGCAGAAGCAGTGCAATGTCCGGAACGGCTATCAAGGCCACCACCATTGCCAGCATGGTCAACACGAACGGAATCGCACCGAGCATGACCTCGCTCATCTGACCGTTCTTTCGCGCCCCCTGAACCACGTAGAGGTTCAGTCCCACCGGCGGCGTGATCAAGGCCATCTCGATAAGCACGATCATCAATATCCCAAACCAGACCGGATCATAACCCTGCGCCACGACGAGAGGAACGATGATCGGTATGGTCACGACCATCAGGGACAAGGTCTCGATGAAGAACCCCAGAACAATGTAGATCACCACGACGACGAGGATCGTGGCCAGTGGTGACAGGCCAAGTCCACTCAGGAAATCATTGAGCTCGCGGCCAAGGCCTGCGGAGGCGAGAGTGAAGTTGAGGAACGATGCGCCGATCACCACGAGCATGATCATGGAGGTGATCTTGATGGTGCCGAGCAGGCTCTGGGTCAACATGCCGGCGCTCACGCTGCCAAACAGCGCAGCTATCGCCAGCGCACCCGCTACACCGACAGCGGCTGCCTCTGTAGGCGTTGCCCAGCCTTTGTAGATGGTGCCGATGATGATGCCGAAAAGCAGGATGATCGGCACCAGATGCACCAGTGCCCGGAGCATTTCGCGCAAGGGAAATACGCGCCGTTCGCCACCGAGTTCCGGACGGACCATGCAGATCAGCATGGCCACCA
>JAWVYF010000408.1:0-2181 GCA_033722845.1 Anderseniella sp.
CTACAGCGAGTACGGGCAGAACATCTTCGACCGCTATGTGTTGTACGCCGACTTCTGGATTCAGGACCAGGAATACCGCGACCCGGAAACCGGCGAAATCCTCAACCGCGTGGCCCTCAATGAAGAGCTGGAGAAAATCGAAAAACCAGCGGGTATCAGCAACCCCAAGGACTTCCGCAACGAGATCGTCAATTTCGTGCTGCGCGCCCGGGCCAACAACAACGGCAAGAACCCCACCTGGCTCAGCTACGAGAAGCTGCGCGTGGTGATCGAGAAAAAGATGTTCTCCAACACCGAGGACCTGCTGCCGGTTATCAGCTTCAACGCCAAAGCCAGCAAGGAGGATCAGCAAAAGCACAACGACTTCGTCACTCGCATGGTCGAACGCGGCTACACCGACAAGCAGGTACGCCTGCTCTCCGAATGGTATCTGCGGGTTCGTAAATCGCAATAAAGCGGCCTGACGCGACAGGCCGCGGATCGCTATAGGGCGCGCGACAAGCGCCGCACTGTAGCGTCTGCGCCTGATGCCTGCAGCGCACGGAGGGCAGTTATGAGCCATGTGATCGACCGACGTCTGAATGGCAAGAACAAGAGCACGGTAAACCGCCAACGTTTTCTGCGGCGCTACCGTGACCACATCAAGAAGGCCGTGGAAGAGGCGGTCAGTCGCCGCTCCATCACCGACATGGAACACGGCGAACAGATCAGCATTCCCGGTCGAGATATCGACGAGCCGGTCTTGCACCACGGCCGTGGTGGCCGGCAGACCACCGTACACCCCGGCAACCGTGAGTTCACCACCGGCGAACACATAGCCCGGCCGCAAGGTGGCGGCGGCGGCCAAGGCGCCGGCAAGGCCAGCAACTCCGGCGAAGGCATGGATGAGTTCGTCTTCCAGATCACCCAGGAAGAATTCCTCGACTTTATGTTCGAAGACCTGGAGCTGCCCAACCTGATCAAACGCCACCTAACCGGCAGCGACACCTTCAAGAGCGTACGCGCCGGCATCAGCAATGAAGGCAACCCGTCACGCATCAACATCGTCCGCACTCTGCGCTCGGCCCACGCCCGACGCATTGCCCTGTCTGGCAGCAGCCGGCACAAGCTCAAAGATGTCCAAGCCGAACTTGAGCGCCTGAAGCAGGAACAGCCGGACAATCTCGGCGACATTCAGGCCCTGGAAGAAGAACTCAGCAAGCTGCGCGCACGGATCAAACGCGTGCCCTTCCTCGACACCTTCGACCTCAAGTACAACCTGCTGGTCAAACAGCCCAACCCCAGCTCGAAGGCGGTGATGTTCTGCCTGATGGACGTGTCCGGTTCGATGACCCAGTCGACCAAGGACATTGCCAAGCGCTTCTTTATCCTGCTGTACCTGTTCCTCAAACGTAATTACGACAAGATCGATGTGGTGTTTATCCGCCACCACACCAGCGCCAAAGAAGTCGACGAAGAGGAGTTTTTCTATTCCCGCGAGACGGGCGGCACCATCGTCTCCAGCGCCCTCAAACTGATGCAGGAAGTGATGACCGAGCGTTACCCGATCAACGAATGGAATATCTATGCCGCACAGGCGTCGGATGGCGACAACTGGAATGACGACTCGCCGGTGTGCCGGGATATCCTGATCAACCAGCTCATGCCGTTCGTGCAGTATTTCACCTACGTCGAGATCACCCCGCGCGAGCATCAGGCGTTGTGGTTTGAATATGAACAGGTCAGCGAGGCCTTCGCCGACAGCTTCGCCCAGCAACAACTGGTGTCGGCCGGTGATATCTACCCGGTATTCCGCGACCTGTTCCAGCGGAGGCTGACATCATGAGCAGCACAGGCAAGAGCAAGCGCCGCCAACCCATTTCCACAGGTTCGGAATGGACCTTTGAACTGATCCGCCAGTACGACCGCGAAATCGGCCGCCTCGCCGAACGCTATGCGCTGGACACCTACCCCAACCAGATCGAGGTCATCACCGCCGAGCAGATGATGGACGCCTACGCGTCAGTCGGCATGCCGCTGGGTTACCACCACTGGTCCTATGGCAAACACTTCCTCAGCACCGAGAAAGGCTACAAGCGCGGGCAGATGGGCCTGGCCTACGAGATCGTGATCAACTCCGACCCGTGCATCGCCTACCTGATGGAAGAAAACACCATCTGCATGCAGGCATTGGTGATTGCC
>JAWVYF010000409.1:0-2179 GCA_033722845.1 Anderseniella sp.
GGTGAATTGTTGGGACATATAGCCCGGTTCAGGCCGAGCAGCTTGCCCCGCCAAGCACGCAGAACTTCGCGCAATGGGGGTGGTTCAGCTTGACCGCGCCGCACGAGAAGTTGCCGCCGTCGGCCTGCAGCGACGCAGCGAGCGTTGCCCCCATCTCGAACGCCTCGTCGTAGGGCAGCAAGGTGCACGGCACGATAGCCGGCTGGGCTGCTCCCTTGCGCTTGACCACCATCCGGCTGGTCGCACACATCTGCTGGTCGGGCCGCTTGCCGAGAATGTCCCAGCACGCGGTGGTGATCTCCGGCACGTCCTCGCGCTCATTCATTTCGGGAAACAGCACAAGCTGGCCGGGGTCGGCCGGGTCGATCCGCCAGCCACGCCGCGCAATCAGGTCTGCATAGCCTGCACGGGACTGCGCTTCGGTTTCGTTCCAGCAGGTCCGCCCGGCAATGGCGATCCGGAACCCTTGAGCATTCAACCAGTCCATGCCGGCCAGCGCCTTGTCCCAGGTGTCCGCGCCGCGCTCGGTTTCGTGCAGGTCCTTGCTGTGATGGTCCAGGCTGACACGCAATGTGATCCGCCCGCCATGCTCATCCAGTAACGTCTGCAAGTCCGCCTTCACCCTGGGTCGCTGCATTGGCTGCATTGCGTTGGTCAGCACCAGCACCTCGTGACCGCGCTCCAATGCTGCGCGCATCATGGCGGTCATGTCCGGGTTCATGGACGGCTCGCCCCCGGTGAAGGCAATTTCGCGCGTGGCAAGCTTCAGTGTTTCGATTTCGTCGAGCAGGGCCTCGAGTTCGCTCAACCGGATATATTCCAGCCGGTCATTTGTTGGCGAGCTTTCGATGTAGCAATTGGCGCAGGTGATGTTGCAAAGCGTACCGGTATTGATCCACAGCGTGTCCAGCCGCGACAGCGGAACGTGCGCGCGCGGTTCGCCCTTCGCGGTCAGGTCCGGGTTGCGAAACTTGGCCGGGTCGATGGGTTGAAACGGTTTGGCGAGCTGCGTGGATATTTCATTCATGGGCGGCAAACTTAGCTGGTTGCATTAACTGGCGCACCAGCAAAAGCTGGTTGATAACAACATTGTCAGCGCCCGTGAAAGCGGTGTATGAGCAAAGCATATCGCGGGTGTAGCTCAATGGTAGAGCAGAAGCTTCCCAAGCTTAAGACGAGGGTTCGATTCCCTTCACCCGCTCCATCTCTATACCTCTTCATGCGCCCTGCCTTGCCGGTAAATCCGGCTGATGCCGTGTGCCGTCTTGTTCCAGTGAAACGGCGCGCGCATCAGCTGCCACAAGGCAAGCCATCCACCCACCGACATCAGCAGCCAATACACCGGCATCGTGGCGATGGAGGGCATCAGTTCGTCAAGACGCCGCAGCTTCAGCGCACGCACACCCGCCGCCATGGCCGCACCATAGCCCAGTGCCAGCACGGTCAGCGCCTGACCCCGGTATGCCAGTTCAGACCAGCTGCCATCTCCGGCAGGCGCCAGCACCAGATCGTGGAAAAGGATTGCCAGAAACACCGGATGCAGCAGCGCCGATCCCACCATGCCCGCCATCATCACCTGGGCCACCAGAAAGCCTGCCGTTCCCATCTCGCGCCAGGCGCGGACCGGTCGGCGCATAATCACGATCCAGGTCTGCATCCAGCCCTTCAGCCAGCGCGCACGCTGGTGCAGCCAGTTTCCCAGCCGGCAGTTGGCTTCCTCGAACGTGGTCGACCCCAGTACCTCTGCCCGGTAGCCCATCCGGGCCAACCGCAAACCCAGATCCGCATCTTCGGTCACATTCCATGCGTCCCATCCGCCGGCCTGCTTCAACGGTCCGATGCGGAAATGGTTGGACGTGCCGCCCAGCGGCAATGGCAGCCGCCAGCGGGCAAGCGCTGGCAGCAGCACGTCGAACAAGCTCGCATACTCGATGGTGAACTGGCGGGTCAGCCAGTTCTCGTTGCTGTTGTAATAGGACAGCCGCGCCTGCAGGCAGGCAACCTCTGCAGGGGCTGAGGCGAAGCGCTGCGCTGAGTGGCGCAACTGCATGGGTTGCGGAATGTCCTCCGCGTCGTAAATGGTAACGAGCTCTCCGCGGGCAAACATCAAGGCCAGGTTGAGTGCGCGAGGCTTGGTCTGGGGCAGGCCGGGAGACACCGTAATCAGGTCGAAGCCGGA
>JAWVYF010000410.1:0-2174 GCA_033722845.1 Anderseniella sp.
CCTGCCGCCGCCGCGCCATGCCACGGTTGAACGTTTCGTCATTGGGCAGCGGCACTTCGCCCAGAAACCCTGCCAGCGCCCGGGTAAAGTCATCCGCCCGCTCGACGTTGGAAATGTGGGCAGCATCAAGGATCACGTGGGTTGCACCCTTGATTGCAGCAGCGATCTTCTCGCCGCGTTCCGGCGGGGTGGACTGGTCGTGACGGCCCGAGATGACCAGCGTCGGGGCACTGATCTTGCCAAGCCCGGGATAGACATCCGCCTCGCGCAACATCCCGCAGCAACCCAGATAGCCGTCCGGATTGGTCTGCTCCAGCACGTTGCGGAAGTCACTCACTGTGGCCGGCTGTGCCTCATGCAGGGTCGGCGAGAAGAACCGGTCCAGCACCGCATCCGAGATCGCCGTCATGCCGCCATCGCGTACCGCCCCCATGCGCTGGTCCCACATGTCCGGCGGCGGGAAGTGCGGCGACGTGTTGGCGAGGATCAGCTTGCCGAGCCGCTTGCCGTGATGGATGCCGAGCCACTGGCCGGTAATGCCGCCCATCGACAGCCCGCAGAAATGGAAGCTGTCCAGGCCCAGATGATCCGCCAGCCCGATCACGTCACCGCCCAGCTGCTCGATGGTGTAAGGCCCGGCCGGCACGTCCGATGCGCCATGCCCGCGCTGGTCATACCGCACCACGCGGAAGCCGTGTTTCAGCGCGTCCGCCTGCGGTTGCCACATCAGGTGATCGCACCCCAGCGAGTTGGAGAAGATGATGGCCGGCGCTTCTTGCGGCCCTTCGGCGCGATAGAATGTACGGCATCCGTCGTGTTGGGTCAGGTAGGGCATGGGGTGAACAGGCCTTTCGGTTTTGATTTTCGCGAACTGTCACCAATTGTGCCGCCGCCGTCAAACCTCATCACCAGCGCATGGGCCCCATGCATTTGCAAAGCTGGACGCCGCACCACTTGGCAGATACCAGTCGCTGGCAGACATCCTTTCAGGCAAGGTAAGCCCCATGCCCATTCCCGCCAGTGCCCAGAAACCGGTTGCCGCAGACCCGGACAATGCCGGTCTCGGCATCGTGCTGATGATGGGCGCAGTCGCTGCCTTCGCCGTGATCGACACTTGCGCCAAGGTTCTGGTGCAGGACATGCAGCCGTTCATGGTGGTGTTTGCCCGCTACACGCTGGCGCTGGTCTACGTGCTCGCGGTGATGTGGTGGACTGGGGCCTTGAGCCTCGATACCCGGCATCCCTGGCTGCAGGTCCTGCGTGGCGTGATGCTCATGTCCACCACTGTGTTGAACTTTGTCGCGCTTCAGTATCTCCGGCTCGACCAGACCTCGGCGATCTTCTTCTCCAATCCGTTGTGGGTGTGTGCCCTGTCACCGCTGCTGCTGGGCGAACGCATTGGACCGCGGCGCTGGGCGGCGGTGCTGGTGGGCTTTGCGGGTGTGTTGCTCATCATCCGCCCCGGCGCAGACAGCTTTCACTGGGCCATGTTCCTGTCGCTTGGCGTTGCCGTCATCGCCGCGCTTTACCAGATCACCACCCGCAAGATCGGCGGCCGCGATCCCGCGTTGGTGTCGCTGCTGCTGTCAACGCTTGTGGGCAGCGTGCTCGCCACGCCGATGGGCGTGGTCCAGTGGCAATTGCCGGAACTGGATCTGGTCTGGATCATGGTGCTGATGGCGTTTGCAGGCAGTGCCGGTCACCACATGCTGATCAAGGCGCACACCATCGCACCGGCACCCACGCTTGCCCCGTTCGTCTATACCCAGATCATCTGGATGATCCTGCTCGGTTACCTGATATTCAACGATGTCCCCGATCTCTTCACCCTGCTCGGTGCGGCAATCGTGGTGTCCAGTGGTCTCTACGTCTATTATCGTGAGCAACAGGTGAAACGCAGGCAGCAGGGCCAGACCTCATGAACGCCACACCGCGAGTTGGTTTCATCGGCGTCGGGCTGATGGGAGAAGGCATGTGCAGTTGCCTGCTCAAGGCAGGCTATCCGCTGACCGTGCTGGCCCACCGCAGCCGCACCCGTATCGACAAGCTGGTCGCCGAGGGAGCTCGCGAAGCCCCTTCTGCTGCTGATCTGGCACGCAGCAGTGACGTCATCATCCTGTGCGTGTCCAATGCCCGTGCTGTCGAGGACACCATGGAAGCGATGCGCCCCGGTC
>JAWVYF010000411.1:0-2170 GCA_033722845.1 Anderseniella sp.
CGTTGATGTGCAGCCAAGCGTTTAGTTGTGGACCGACCCACGGCAGAAACGCGACTTCGTTGATCGACCGCACTACCACACTGGCGATGACCAGCATCAGAAAACGGTCTCGCCCGAAAAAACTACTCCAGAATGGCCAGCGACTCGGATATCCGGATGCCGTCGTGATGCAGGCACGGCACGGTGCCGGTGTCAGAGAAGGTGCGAAAATCGACCTTCTCCGGATGATCGTCAAACCGCATCAGCTTCTGCGAGAAGTCGACGCCCTTGGTCTTCATGGCAATCCACGGCCGGAATGACCACGACGAGTACTTCTGGTTTCCGATAAACAGTACTGGCTCAGCCATGACAGTTCTCCTGCAGAGGGATCAGAGACAAAAAAAGCCCGGCAACATGTGCTGCCGGGCCGGTATTCGCTTGGAACAAACTCTAATCAGCTCGAATAGAATTCGATGACCAGGTTCGGTTCCATCATGACCGGATACGGCACATCGGCCAGCAACGGCACGCGCACCAGTTTGGCGGTCAGCTTCTTGTGGTCGGCGTCGACATAGTCCGGCACATCGCGCTCGGCCGACTGGATGGCTTCCAGCACCAGGCCCATCTCGCGGGACTTTTCACGCACTTCGATTACATCATCGATCTTGACGCGGTAGCTCGGGATGGTGACGCGCTTGCCGTTGACCAGCACATGGCCGTGGTTGACGAACTGACGCGCTGCGAACACGGTCGGCACGAACTTGGCGCGGTACACAACGGCGTCCAAGCGGGACTCCAGCAGGCCGATCAGGTTCTCGGCCGTGTTGCCTTTCATCCGCGAGGCTTCCTTGTAGGTGGCCAGGAACTGCTTTTCGCGAATGTCGCCGTAGTAACCTTTAAGCTTCTGCTTGGCGCGCAGCTGGGTGCCGAAGTCGGACAGCTTGCCCTTGCGGCGCTGGCCGTGCTGGCCGGGGCCGTACTCGCGGCGGTTCACCGGGGACTTCGGACGGCCCCAGATGTTTTCGCCCATGCGGCGGTCGATCTTGTATTTTGCGCTGTGACGCTTTGACATGTGAGTTCAAACTCCAATTTTTAAAACAAATCAACGGCCTGAACGGAAAAGCTCCGCCGGCCGTCAGCTGGTTATGATGCCTGCTCTCCTTCTTGCCGGTCTCCCGGCACGACAGGTTGCCCTTGCCTTGAATGGTTCTCGCAACTGGTAATGGCGAAAACCGGCGTAACAACCACGAACAAGCGTGCCCTGCCCCGAAAGGAGCAGAACGAGCGCGCTTTTACGCCGGAATGCTGGCCTTGTCAAACGTACAAGCTAATACAGCGTCCGGCGGTACAACTCGTCCACCGCCGACTGCTCAATCGAGTCGACGGCCACTCCCGAATGATCCCGCACGATCTCGTTCAGGCTCGCCACCGGGCGCTCAGCCGGCCACGTCTCCGGCTTCCACAGGCCTGCACGCAAGGGCGCCTTGCCACAATGGCTGAACACCTCGCGCACCCGCACCCGCAGCACCGTCTTCGGCAGCTTGCCATTCAGCGCGCACAGCTGGCGCAGGTCCTCATCGTCCCGGATTTCCGCCGTACCGTTCACCCGCAGGGTCTCGGCCACCGAAGGGATAAAGAAGATCAGCGCCACGGCAGGGCTACGCAGCAGATTCAGCAGGCCATCGATCCGGTTGTTGCCGGGCCGGTCTGGCACGATCAGGTGATGGTCGTCCTCCACCTGCACGAACCCTGCAGGGTCACCTTTGGGAGACACGTCCAGCGCCTGGCCGTCCGACGTCGCCAGCACCATGAAAGGGCTGCTGGCGATGAACTGGCGGCAGTGCCGGTCAAGCCGGTCGATCACCTTGGCCGCTGCCCGCGCACTCGGCTCACCGTATAACTCAATGAGTTGTTCTTCCGACTTGATAACCGCCATACAAATCTCCTGCCCTGTTACACCGGAATGTCGATCACTTCCAGCTTGTCAAACCCCAGCGGCCTGAAACCCGGCGGCAGCTGATTGGCAGATGGATGACACGTCAGCAGGACTGTATCAGGCAGCACGTCACTGGCGGCATCGGGAACCTCATGGCCTGCCCGGTCGGACAGGATGAACGCCGTACGCCGCGCAATCGCCGGTGCCGGATCAATCCACTTGACCGGCCAGGGCGCCACCTCTTCAAGCTCTTCC
>JAWVYF010000412.1:0-2163 GCA_033722845.1 Anderseniella sp.
CAGCCCTTCAACACCAGGAAGCACGACAACAGCCCCATCGGAATGGCCAGCATTACGGCAATGAACATCGCCTTCAGCATGAAGCCGAACTGGAATGGTTCGATCAGCACGGACAGCCACTCGCTCATGTCTGTGGCCCCCGTTCAAGAGCGGTCCGCGCCCTGGCCCGTGCCGCCAGCAGCCCGTGCTTGGGGGCAAACACGAAAGCGATCAGGAACACCGCCGTCATCAGCAGCACGATGATGCCGCCCGTGGCGCCGTTGAGGAAATAGCTGAGGTAGGCGCCGAGCACCGAAGTCAAGGTGCCGATGAGAACAGAAAGAACGATCAATACGCCGAAGCGGTCAGTCAGGAGATAGGCAGTCGCACCGGGCGTCACGACCACGGCGATAACCAGGAACGCACCGACCGTCTGCAGCGCGGCCACCGTGCAGGCAGACAGCAGCGTGAAGAATACGATGCGCAACAGATTGGTGTTCAGTCCCAAAGAGCGCGCATGGGTTTCGTCGAAGAAGGTTGCCATCAGGTCCTTCCACTTCAACGCCAACACCGTCATCGATACCGCGCAGATGATGAACAACTGCACCAGGTCATCAGGCGACACGGCCAGAATGTTGCCCAACACGATTTTCTGCACATCCACCGAGGTCGGGTTGAGCGACACCATGAACAGCCCCAGCGCAAAGAACGAGGTGAAGATCAGCCCGATGATGGCGTCTTCGCGCAGTTTGGTGCGCTGGTTGAGAAACAGCATCGCCGCCGCCGCCAGCCCGCCGGAGAAAAATGCGCCGATGGCAAACGGCAGGCCGAGCATGTAAGCTCCTGCAACGCCCGGCACGATGGCATGGGACAGCGCATCGCCGATCAGTGACCAGCCCTTAAGCATCAGGTAAGCTGACAGGAAGCCGCAAACTGCGCCCACCATGGCACACGCCCACATGGCGTTGACCATGTACTGGTAGGTGAACGGTTCCAGCAGCGTGTCGATCATTTGCGCGGCTCGTCTTCGTGCTCGCCGTAGATCACGAATGGCCGCTCGTCGTCGGTCAGCACGGTAACGGCACGGCTGTCATCATCGTCGTGCAGCTCATCGCCGCCCAGGGTGAACTGCCGCAGCACACCGCCAAACGCCTGCTTGAGGTTGTCGCGGGTAAACACGTCCGCCGTTTCGCCTTGCGCCAGAACCGTGCCCTTGATCAGGATTGCCCGGTCACAGAACTGCGGCACGGAACCGAGGTTGTGGGTGGACACCAGCAGGATCCGGCCTTCGTCGCGAAGCTCCTCCAGCAAGTGAATTATCGCCGTCTCGGTTTTCACGTCGACACCGGTAAACGGCTCATCCAGCAGAATGACGCGGGCCTCCTGCGCCAGCGCGCGGGCGAGAAATACACGCTTCTTCTGTCCGCCGGACAACTCGCCAATCTGGCGCTTGCGGAACTCGGCCATCCCCACACGCTCCAGTGAGGCGGTGACGATCTCCCGGTCTTTCGCGGCCGGCAGGCGCAGCCAGCTCATATGCCCGTAGCGGCCCATCATGACCACGTCTTCGACCAGCACGGGGAAGTTCCAGTCTACTTCCTCCGCTTGCGGTACATAAGCCACGTCGTTGTTCTTCAGCGCGTTGGCCGCGGGGCGGCCGAGAATGTCCACACTGCCCTTGGCCAGCGGCACGAAACCCATGATCGCCTTGAACAGCGTGGACTTGCCTGACCCGTTTTGTCCAACCAGCGCGGTAATGGTCCCGCGCGGCAGGTCAATGCTGGCATCCCAAAGGCCGGTATGACCGTTACGGTAGGTGACGGTGACATCGCGCACCTGAAGACCGGCGGTGGTCTGGTCAATGCGCTCGTCGGCGGCCTTGAGCATCATTTCAGGCCTTCGGCAATTGTGTTGGCTGTTACCTTAAGGAGGTCGAGGAAGGTTGGCACGGGCCCGCCGGCATCAGAGATCGAGTCCACGTACAACACGCCGCCATACTTCGCGCCGGTTTCGCGCGCTACCTGTTTTGCCGGTCCGTCCGGCACGGTGCTTTCGGAAAAAACTGCTGGAATGTCGTTGGCCCGCACCATGTCGATAACCTGCTTGACCTGTTTTGGCGTACCTTGCTGGTCGGCATTGATCGGCCAAAGGTAAAGCTCCTTCAGGCCGAAGTCGCGGGCAAGG
>JAWVYF010000413.1:0-2157 GCA_033722845.1 Anderseniella sp.
GCACACCCGCCGTGCACTCGCACATGACCAACACCCGGCTCACCGACCCGGAAATCCTCGAGTTCCGCTATCCGGTGGTCCTGGAAGACTTTCACATTCGCCGGAATGCCGGCGGGCATGGCAAGTGGTCCGGTGGTGGCGGTATCAAGCGCACTGTGCGGTTCCTGGAGCAGATGGACGTGTCACTGCTGACCGGCCACCGTCGCGTGCCACCGTTCGGGCTGGAAGGTGGCGAGCCCGGCGAAGTGGGCCAGAACTGGTGCCGGCGCGCGGATGGTTCGATGGAGCAGATGAAGGCCTGCGACCAGACGGTGGTTCACCCCGGCGATGCGATCATCATCCAGACGCCGACGGGTGGAGGTTACGGCAAGGCGTGAGGTCTTGGCTGGCCAGTGACCACTCTCCGGTAGGTGGAGTTCCAAACTCGGTCGTTATCGCCGGTGACAGAAATCTGCGAAGGCTGGCAATTGAGTTCTCCTACCTGTCCGGCACATCCCAGTCCGAGGGGGGAGCGTCGCGCCGTTGCAAGCGCAGCCCCAGACCAACCGCGACACCCACGCCGATGGCGACAGTCAGATCGGCTGCAACCGTCAGGACAAGTGTGAGCAACAGCAGGAATTGGTCGGATCGCCGCTCATTCAGGTAGCCTGCCCAGCGGTGCGGTTCGCTCATGTTCCAGGCAGTCAGGATGAGCAAGCCGGCCAGAGCCGGCATCGCCAGATAACCTGCAAGGGGTGCAGCAACCAGCATGACGATCAGGATCGTCACGGCATGAACGAGGCCAGCGACAGGTGTCTTGCCGCCCGCGCGCACATTCGTCGCCGTTCGGGCAATCGCTCCGGTGGCAGGAAGCCCACCGAACAGAGACGAGCCAATGTTCGCGGCTCCCTGCGCAAGTAATTCGGCGTTGGGTCTGTGATGGCCTTCAATCATCCTGTCCGCCACCATCGCCGACAGGAGGGACTCGATCCCGGCCAGGAACGCGATGACGAATGCGCTTGGCAGCAGTTCAGACATCCGTGCCATACTGATCTCTGGCAAGGCCGGGAGGGGAAGGCTGCTTGGTAGATCGCCGAAACGCGAATGGATGGAGTCCACGGACAACTCCATCATCGCGACAATAGCCGACGTCATGGCGACGGCCACAATCAGGCCCGGCAACCGGGGCGCCAGCCTGCGAAAGGTGACAATGAGGATCATCGTGGCGATACCGATACAGATTGCTGGGATGTTCATACTGTCCCGCGCGCGCCACAGGGCCTCCAGCTTACCAAAGAACTCGGCTGGCACAGTTGCAATGGATAGGCCGAACAGGTCCTTGAGCTGGCTGACGGCGATAATGACCGCGATGCCAATGGTAAAGCCGTTGATGACGGGTTCCGGGACGAGACGCATCAGCCGGCCGGCCCGCAGGTATCCACCTATCAGCAGGATCACGCCGGCCATGAACGTCGCCAGCACCAGCCCGTCATATCCATGATCTGCAATCACGCCGTAGACGATGACAATAAATGCCCCGGTTGGCCCACCGATCTGGACTCTGCTGCCCCCCAGAAGCGAGATCAGGAAACCTGCGACGATAGCCGTGACCAGGCCTTGCGCGGGGGATGCGCCAGAGGCAATGGCAATGGCCAGGCTGAGCGGGAGCGCGACCATGGCCACCGTAATGCCGGCCATCACATCTGCCCGGAATGTAAGGCTGTCGTAGGTTTGAAGTGTTGTCAGGATTTTGGGCTTCATCGCATTAATCTAGCAAGCACGCCGAATGCACAGAAGCTGAAGTTGCGCCGGATGACCGAAAGCCGGCATTAGCGGCAACACAGAAATCTTTATAAGTGCAGGCCAAAAGCTGCCGAACATCGAACTTCACGTCAGTTTTACCATTCTCCCGCAAGGTAACCGGGCTTGACAGGCTTGGCCCTTTGCCAAGGCCAACACGGTGCCTTTGACGCTTTCGGAGAACAGACCGGCATGAAATTTTCATTCGGCTTCACTGCCATCATCGCCGCGGTGCTTGGCCTGATCTCGGTGGCAGTTGCCCCAA
Organism: Anderseniella sp.; assembly: GCA_033722845.1. Lineage (GTDB taxonomy): Bacteria > Pseudomonadota > Alphaproteobacteria > Rhizobiales > Aestuariivirgaceae > Anderseniella. Next base: position 2,045 of record JAWVYF010000413.1, read on the forward strand.
CCGTCTTCGTTATCGGCATGATCTCGGTGATCGGCATTCCCATTGCCTTGCTGGCGGTAATCTTCCCGACCGTCTGCCTGCTGGTGGTGCTGGCCTATGTGGTCTACCGGATA
>JAWVYF010000414.1:0-2129 GCA_033722845.1 Anderseniella sp.
CATGGCAGGGGTGCAGCTTGGGCCAAAAACGGAAACCAGTCCAACACAGATTCGAGTGTCATCCTGGCGCGGTCAGGAATGGCATGGCGCAGAGAGTTACGCTGTAGCGGCAGTCGAAGCGGCTTTGGAGAAACTGGCAATCGCAGGAGCAGCTGTTGGAAGAGTTACACCCTCCAGTGACTTCGACGGACTGATAGACTTGCAGAAACTCATCATGGCGCGAGAAGCGGCGGGCGACCTTGCCCATGAGCATCTGAACCACCGGGACCAACTCAGCGATACCTTGGCCGGTTTTCTCGATGAGGGCGCGAGCATATCCGCTGACAGCTACCGCTCTGCCGTTGCGCACGCGAATGATTGCAGGGCGCGGATTGATGAACTGTTTGGAGATGCTGATATCCTCGTGGCACCTGCAGCACCGGGCGAAGCTCCCGCCTTTGAAGAGGGAACGGGCAGCCCTGACATGAGCCGCGCCTGGACGCTGCTCGACCTCCCGAGCCTGACGATCCCGTGTGGGAAGGGGCCGTCAGGCTTGCCGCTGGGCATACAACTGGCTGCCAGACCCGGCCACGACCGCGTGTTTCTTGGTTCAGCCGTCTGGATTGAACAGCAGCTTCAATCTGCTGCGGCATGAGAGATGTCGCGGGATGATTGATGTCTTCGGCCATTCGATCGAGCTTGATTACCGGATCGGGGTGGTCATTGCCTGCGTTTGCCTTGGCGGCTTCATTCGCGGATTTACAGGCTTTGGCTCGGCGCTGGCGATCATTCCTTCGCTGGCAATGATTTTCTCACCGCGCGAGGCAGTGGCCATGCATGCGGTAATGGAAGTGCCGGTCATCCTGTCGATGGCGGTCACAGCAGCTAGAGGCGCGAAACGCTCGGTGATTGCCCCCATGTTGGCCGGTTTGGTCGTCGCAACACCTGCCGGGGCTCTGGTGCTCGCAGTCACCCGTCCGGATGTCATGAAGATCGCGATCTCGCTGGTGGTTCTGGGAATGGTTGTGTTGCTTTACATCCGCGGCGACCTAAAGCTCAACCTGAGCGGCCCGGGTGCAGCAGTTGCCGGCGTGATTGGCGGCATCTTTCAGGGCGCCACCGGCGTTGGCGGGCCACCGGTGGTGACGGCGTTGCTGGCCCGTGGCGATGCCTCGGCACAAACCCGTGCCAACATTTTTACTGTCATGTCCGCCATGATCGTGATGTCAATCCTGTCGTTCTGGTGGCTCGGTCTGTTTACGCCGACAGTCCTGGTGTTTGGCGCAACTGCAGCGCCGTTCTGCGTCGGCGCAACGTGGGCAGGGGCACGATGGTTTGGCCGTGGTGGTGACACTCACTTCCAGAAGGCCGTGCTTGGGCTTCTCGTTGTGCTGTCACTGATAACTCTTGCAACAACGCTGTCTTGACGCCGGGTGCTATTGTGCCGTCCAGCCACCGTCGATGGGCAAAGCCGCTCCGGTGATCTGGGATGCTGCGTCAGAACACAGGAACACGGCCAGCGCGCCGATGTCTGCTGGCGTGACGAACTGTGCCGATGGTTGCTTCTCCTTGAGAAACGACGTGGCGGCGTTCTCCATCTCCAAACCGGTATTCACTGCATGGAGTTCGATTTGGCTTTGCAGCAGGTCTGTGCGGACGTAACCGGGACATATGGCATTGCAGGTTATGGGATCAGTTGCCGTCTCAAGCGCCACAGTTTTGGTGAAACCAACCAGCCCGTGCTTGGCCGCGATGTAGGCTGACTTGTGGATGCTGGCCACCATGCCATGCGCAGAGGCGATGTTGACGATGCGTCCCCAGCCGGCTTCTCGCATCAATGGCAAAGCATGACGGACCAGCCGGAAGGGGGCAGACAGGTTGAGCCCGATGATCCTGTCCCACTGCTCATCCGGAAACGCCTCCACAGGTGCAACATGCTGGATACCGGCATTGTTGACGAGAATGTTCAACCCTCCAAGTGAGCTGCAGGTCATGTTTACGAGGTCCGCTGGCGCACCTGGTTCGAGCAGGTTGTGGTTGCTCAGTCCGACCTCGGGTGCGCCTGCTGCCAGCATATCATCACGTGCCTGGTTGGCAGTGTCTGCAGGTTCGAGCCCATGCAGCATGATCCGGCAACCCTGCCGGGCAAG
>JAWVYF010000415.1:0-2128 GCA_033722845.1 Anderseniella sp.
CATGACGCGAAATAATGTCCCGTGACAACGCAATGACCGCCTCGATCTGCGCGTCAGGAAAATCGCGGTAATCCGGCCCGTGCCCCGGATTGACGATCTCGATGCCGATCGAGCGCGAGTTCACATCGTCGCGCCCGTCCCACGAGGACGCACCGGCATGCCATGCCCGCATGTCTTCATCCACCATATGAACGATGCGCCCGTCTTCGTGCACGAGGTAATGACAGGACACCTCGCCGGCGCCGGTGGTCAGCAGGTCGATGGCGTACTCGGCGGTTGGCGTACCGGTATAGTGCAGCAGCAGGATTTCCGGCACCTGACCATCCCGGCGTTCGTTGAAGTTGATCGCCGGTATCCACTCGTGCGGCAAGCTCGTCGACGTCATAGACCGCGCTCGCGCTCCACCTGGCCCCACGCCTCGGTAATGCGGGCAAGCCGCTTGGTGGCAATCGAGACGGCCTCTTCCGGCATGCCGGCCGCGATGTGCCGGTCCGGATGGTTTTCCTTCACCAGCTTGCGATAGTGCGCCTTCAGGACATCGTCCGGCGCATCACAGTCGATGCCCAGCACGCTGTACGGATCGCCCTCCTGACCGCGCATGTTGCGCGACCGGATGCAGCCAAACTTGTTCTCGAGGCCGAAGATGCGGGCCACCTCCTCAAGAAAAGCAAGCTCTGCCTCACCCACCTCTCCATCGGCGCGGGCGATATGGAACAGACCGTCAATCAGGTCTTCCAGCACCTCCGGCTGATCAGAAAACAGCCGGTGGATCTTGCGGGCATAGCTGTCGAAGCCGGCCACTTCCTGCTTGGCGAGGTTGAACACCCGCGCCACGTTGGAAAGCTCGTCCGGGCGTACCACGAAGATTTCCTTGAACGCCGCAATCTCGGCAGGGGTCACCACGCCATCGGCCTTGGCCATCTTGGCCGACAGCGCAATCACGCCGATGGTAAAACCGACAGACTTTTGCGGATCACGCTTTGCCCGCGGCGCACCGACAATGCGCGCCAGCGCCTCGGAGACGCTGTCACCCACCGCAGCGAGCACATCGGCAATTGTGGTCCAGATCGACATGACTTGTAACATTACCTCAACACCATTAGCGTTCGCGACGCCTTTTACAATCGGTTACGCAAATTTCATGACAGACACCACACGCGGGCTGGTGCTGGCCCTGGCCGGGGTGGTCATCTTCGGCCTCACCTTGCCGTTCACCCGCATTGCCGTCGCCGAACTGCCGCCGGTTTTCGTCGGACTTGGACGCGCCATTGTGGCTGCACTCATTGCTGCCGTCATGTTGTCCGTGACGCGTTCGCCGCGCCCGATCCGTCGCGACATCCTGAAATTGCTGGTGGCAGGCTTTGGCATCGTGATCGGGTTTCCCGTGTTCTCCGCAATTGCCATGCAGACCGCGCCGGCCAGCCACGGCGGCGTGGTGCTGGGCATCCTGCCGCTGGCAACGGCAGCCGCAGCCATCGTGTTCGCTGGCGAACGGCCAACGGCGAAGTTCTGGTTGTGGGCCGTGGCGGGCTCTGCGGCCGTGGTGACCTTCGCACTGCTCAATGCCGGTGCAACGGAGGTCTACACTGCGGACCTGTGGCTGCTGGCAGCCATCGTGGCCGCTGCCGTCGGCTATGCCATTTCCGGCGACATGACCAGGCGGCTGGGTGGCTGGCAGGTGATCTCGTGGTGCCTGATCGTGATGCTGCCGGTGATCATCGTGCCGGTGATGTTCACCCTGCCGGCGGTCAACTGGGGCGCATCGGCCTGGGCGTGGGCTTCGTTTGCTTATGTCGCTGTATTCTCGCAATTCCTCGGGTTCTTTTTCTGGAACAACGGCATGGCGCTGGCAGGTGTGGCACAAGCCGGGCAGACGCAGCTGTTCCAGATCTTCGTCACGCTGGTTGGCTCCTGGGCGCTGCTGAGCGAGCCGATGACGGCAGTTACCTGGGGCTTCGCACTGATCGTCATGTTCTGCGTGTGGATGGGCAGACGGGCTTGATTGGCTTTCGCGGGCTGGAGTCTTTGGTTTCCGCAAACGCGTCCGCGAAATTGATCGGTCCCGGTCGCGGCTCCGCCGCTCCTAGCCTCTTGGCCCGTTCGCGGGCTGGAGTCTGTGGTTTCCTCC
>JAWVYF010000416.1:0-2107 GCA_033722845.1 Anderseniella sp.
CCGAAAGTGATGGCCTGATGATGGACCTGATTGCGCTGGCAATCGTGGTGGCAAGCTTTGGTTGGCTGTTCTCGCGGCTCAGGGGAGCAAGCTGAGGCTGACGCAGCCTATATTTCGTGCGCGCGGGCGGCATTGAGGATTTCCACGCGCAGCGCTGATGAAAGGTTGGTGCGGCCACGGGCTTCGTCGATTGCCGCTATGAGACCGGCGAGCGACAGGTTGCGGGCGCTGGCGAGCTGATTGAGCGCGTCCCAGAATTCCGGCTCCAGCGACAGGGACGTGCGGTGACCGGCGATAGTGACACTTCGCTTGATCGGGCCTGAAGGGTCATTCATTGTTTCGCAATGCCGGACGGAAAACCGGTATCCACTTTTCCTGGCATTGCTTTAGTCTTCTTCCAGCTTGTGGCCGTCGAGGTCGCGGCGGGCTTTTTCGGCAGTCGACTTGTCGAGATGCTTTTCAGCCTTGGTCCGGCCGAACTTCACACGGTTCTCCCCGGCCTTCGCGTCCTTTTCGGCGCGGGCTTTGGATTTACGGAACTGCCGCAGATTGAGGATATTGTTGGTCATTTTTGCGCAATGCCGGACGGAAAACCGGTTCCCACTTTTCCTTGCATTGCTTATGCCGGATCCGGGCCAATCATCTTGGCCGGAACCACGATGGCGTCAAAGTCGTCGGCCGGAATGCCATCGGCAATGGCTTCTTCGCGCAGCGTGGTGCCGTTCTTGTGAGCGGTCTTGGCGATCTTTGCGGCGCGGTCGTAGCCGTACTTTTCCTTCAGCGGCGTGACCAGCATCAGCGAGTTGGCGAGGCCCTGTTCGATATTGTCGAGGCGCGGCTCGATGCCAACGACGCAATTGTCGGTGAACGACACCGCTGCATCAGCCAGCAAACACACCGACTGCAGGAAGTTGTACGCCATCATCGGATTGAACACGTTGAGCTCGAAGTGCCCTTGTGATCCGGCGAAGCCTATAGCTGCGTTGTTGCCGTGGATGTGGGCGCAGACCTGGGTCAGCGCCTCGCACTGGGTCGGGTTGACCTTGCCGGGCATGATCGACGAACCGGGTTCGTTTTCGGGCAGTGCCAGCTCGCCCAGGCCAGCGCGCGGGCCGGAGCCCAGGAAGCGGATGTCATTGGCGATCTTGAAGCACGACATGGCGACGGTGTTGATCGCGCCGTGGGTCATCACCATGGCGTCATGGGCAGCCAGAGCCTCGAACTTGTTTGGGGCGGACGTGAACGGCAGGCCAGTGATCCCGGCGATCTTTGCGGCTACCTTCTCGGCAAAGCCTGCAGGCGAGGCAAGGCCCGTGCCGACCGCAGTTCCACCCTGGGCCAGTTCCATCAGCGCGGGCAGGGTCATCTCGATACGTGCAATGCCGTTCTCGATCTGCTTTGCGTAACCTGAAAACTCCTGACCGAGCGTGAGGGGCGTTGCGTCCTGGGTATGGGTGCGGCCGATCTTGATGATGTCGGCCCAGGCTTTTGCCTTGGCATCGATGGCGCCGTGCAGGTGTTTCAGCGCCGGGATCAGCCGGTGCACGACTTCCTCCGCGCAGGCCACGTGCATGGCGGTCGGGAAGGTGTCGTTGGACGACTGGGACATGTTGACGTGGTCGTTCGGGTGGACGGGCTTCTTCGAACCCTGTTCGCCGCCCAGCATCTCAATGGCGCGGTTGGAAATCACCTCGTTGGCATTCATGTTGGACTGGGTGCCGGAGCCGGTCTGCCAGACGACGAGCGGGAAGTGGTCGTCGTGCTTGCCGTCGATCACTTCCTGAGCGGCTGCGACAATGGTCTTGCCAAGCTCGGCGTCCATCTTGCCAAGCGCCATGTTGGTTTCCGCCGCTGCCCGCTTGACGATGCCCAATGCACGAACGATGGGTTGGGGCTGCTTTTCCCAACCGATCTTGAAATTGCCCAGCGAACGCTGTGCCTGCGCACCCCAGTATTTCGAGGCATCCACCTCGATGGGGCCAAAGGTATCGGTTTCGGTGCGGGTTTTTGCCATTGGGTGCCAAGCTCCGTCAGTCAGCAGTAAGGTGATGACGCGCGGCATAGCATGGGCTGCGCGCCGGTTCCAGTTCGACAGATGGACAACTCA
>JAWVYF010000417.1:0-2102 GCA_033722845.1 Anderseniella sp.
CGCAATATAGCGGCGCTCGAGGCAAGGCCGGATCACCGGTCAGGCCCGATTACCCAAAGGACGCGGGCGTAGCTCAGGGGTAGAGCACAACCTTGCCAAGGTTGGGGTCGTGAGTTCGAATCTCATCGCCCGCTCCAATTTCTGTCAAAGACCGGCCATATCGGGTTGCAGGCACACTGCAAGCGAGCTGCCCGTTATTGCAGCTCCTTGGTCTTCATGAACTTGACGTTCTCGAATGTGCGGGCGGCATAGTCGAGCTCCCACTGACCTTTGGACAGGAACACGTGGCTGCCATCGCGGTCGGTGGCCATGGCCAGCCGGTTTCTCTCGCGGAAGGTAGACAGCGCAGCCGGATCATCAGACGCAATCCAGCGTGCCATCTCGTAAGGCGAGTTCTCGAACTCCAGCTTCACATTGTATTCCTGTGCGGCGCGCGAGGCGAGCACATCAAGCTGCAGTACACCAACCACGCCGACGATCCACTGCGAGCCAACCTCCGGCTGGAACACCTGGATCAGGCCTTCCTCGGCCAGGTCTTCAAGGGCGGCGCGCATCTGCTTCACACGGGTCATGTCACCTAACCGTACGCGCCGGAGCACTTCCGGCGCAAACGCGGGCAGGCCGGTGAAGCGCAGCGCTTCGCCCTCGGTGAACGTATCGCCAACACGCACGGTGCCGTGGTTGGGGATGCCGATTACGTCCCCGGCGCCCGCGTCTTCGGCAATCTCGCGGTCCTGGGCCAGAAAGAAGATCGGGCTGTGCACCAGCAGGTCCTTGCCGGTGCGGACCTGCTTGAGCTTCATGCCACGCTTGAAGTGGCCTGAGCATACCCGCATGAATGCAACCCGGTCCCGGTGGTTCTTGTCCATGTTGGCTTGCACCTTGAAGATGAAGCCGGACACCTTGTCTTCATCCGGCATGACCGTGCGTGGTTCTGCCGGGCTTGGCCGCGGTGCGGGTGCGTTTTCGACGATGAAGTCGAGCAACTGGCCAACGGTAAACCCGTTGAGGGCACTGCCAAACATGACCGGCGTCAGGTGGCCTTCAAGATAGGCTTCCGTGTCGAATGGGGCATAGCCTGCCTGGGCAAGCTCGATGGCTTCCGTTGTGGTTTCAACAATGTGGTCGGGTACGCCATGGCCGGACAGGTCTTGCGGCGTAGCGGCCTTGACGGTTTCGGCATATTCACCGGCGCGCCGGTCGGTCTTCTGAAAACTGCCATCGCGCAGGTCGTAACAGCCGTAAAAGTCTGAGCCCATGCCCACCGGCCAGATCTGCGGAGACACGTCCAGTGCCAACATCTCCTGGATCTCGTCAAGCAGTTCGAACCCGTCGCGACCTTCACGGTCCACCTTGTTGATGAAGGTGACAATCGGGATATCGCGCAGGCGGCACACCTCGAACAGCTTTCGGGTCTGGCTCTCAATGCCCTTGGCGGCGTCGATCACCATGATCGCGGAGTCCACGGCGGTGAGCGTACGATAGGTGTCTTCGCTGAAGTCTTCGTGACCCGGCGTGTCGAGCAGGTTGCAGGTGTGGCCGTTATAATCGAACGTCATCACCGAGCTGGTGACGGAAATGCCGCGGTCCTGTTCGATCTTCATCCAGTCAGATCGTGCACGGCGCTGATCGCCGCGAGTGCGCACGGCACCAGCAAGCCGGATGGCTCCGCCGGCAAGCAGCAGCTTTTCGGTCAGCGTGGTCTTGCCGGCGTCCGGGTGCGAGATGATCGCAAACGTCCGCCGCTTCTGGTGCTCAAAAGCCATCGAGCGTGTCCGTTACGGTTGATACGGGGAATGTGACGGCCCGGCGTTTCACCGGGCCTGAGCGTGATACTCGTCATTGGGGCGCATGTCCACAGCGGCGGCCATCCGGTTGGACATGTTAAAGAAGCTGGCAACAGAGGCGATGTCCCAGATGTCCCGGTCTGTAAAGCCAGCATCGCGCAGCGCCTGGCGGTCTGCCTCGACAATGGCATGGGGCTCGCGCGTCAGCTTGTCGGCGAAATCCAGCATGGCAACCTGCTTGGCCGTCAGACCTTCGGCGGCACGGTAGTTCATGACCATCTGTTCGCCCAGTGCGGGGTTGCCGGAAAGCTGGCG
>JAWVYF010000418.1:0-2102 GCA_033722845.1 Anderseniella sp.
GAGTTTCGGCAATGCCGTCCTTGACGGCAAAGTCTGCCGACAGGGCTTCGAACCGGGTCGAGCCGTTCGCGCCGTCACTCCAGCCATCAAGGATGGAGCGCTGTACCCCGCTCACCAGGCCCGGCACGTCCACACCTTCAAGCTCACCGTCACGGATTTCCAGACGCGCGGTGCCCAACAAGGTGGATACCATCTCCGCTTGCGAGCGTCCGCTGGCGGCAAGATCAAGGCGAATATCGGCCTTGCCGGCAATCCGCCCGATACTGGCAAAATCCTTCAGCAGTGCCTTTGTATCAGCTCCCGTTGCGGTCAGCTTGCCGGCCAGCCGCGGGGTGTTCTGGCTACCGTCGATTTCCATCACGCCACTTGCCGATGCGCCATAGAGCTTGAGCGAGTTGAGCGTCGAGCTCAGCTTGCCATTGAGCAATTCCGCATCCAGCGAGACATCCTGCATGGTCAGATCGCGATAGACGATTTCATTGGCCTTCAGCCGCAAGGTGGCATCGGCCATGTTCAGGCCTGCCAGGCTGACTTCGCGCTGGCTCCAGCCCTGGGCGGTCTGGCGGGCGGTGCCAGCATCACTACCTGCAGCGTCGGTATAGGCATTGAGGTCGAGCCTGGCGATGCCCAGGCTGGCTTCCACCTTTGGCCGGTCGCCGCGCGTCAGCACGCGCAACAGCCCGTTGGCCTTCATTCCATCAAGGCCAATCGTGGCATTGCTCAACACGGCCCGGTCTTTGCCAAGCGAAAGCGCGCCTTGTGCGCTGAAGGCTTTCAGGCCCTTGTCTCCGCTCACCTGCCAGCCACCCCATTCGGCCAGCTGGCGCAGATCCGGTGAAGTCAGGTTTGCCTGTCCTGCGAGGTCGAGCCCGCCGTCGAGCTTCAACAGGCCCGAAACCGCCACCTGCAGCGGGCGGGCATCGAGAGCCAACTCCAGCGGCGACCCGGTCTGCGTGAGCCGTGCCATATCCTTCACGAACAGCTTCAGGTTGACCCTCTGGCCGTTCCACTGGATCGCCCCTTCGACGTTTAACGGCTTGCCGGCGACAGGCACAGATACCGTGGCGTTTACCGCCTGTGCCTCGAAACTGGTGCCTGTGCGCTCATCAGTGAAGGTCACTTCGCCATCGACAATGCGCACCGGAGCAACCGATACCGGATTTTCAGCGCCTGCCGGTGCAGTTGCACCACCGTCTGACTTGGCCGCACCATCGGGCAACTGCCAGTTGGCATTGCCCTGCTTGTCGATGACCAGCGTCAGCCTCGGGCGCAACAGTGTGATTTCCTGAACATCGGCGCGGCGGCTCAGCAGCTGCCAGAGCGAAATCTTTGCGTCCAGCCGTTCCATCGATACCGTGGTGCCATTGAACATGCCGTCAGGGTTGGACAGCGAAACGCCTTCAACGCTCACTTGCGCCTCGGGGAAAACCTGTACCGAAGGTGCCTTGAGCAATGTCAGGGTGCGCCCGGTGCTGCGCGCAACCGCCTGCTGCAGTTGCTGCGTGACAAATTCACCGCCGGCCAGGTGGGGCAGGGTGAACACGGCTGCCGTAACCAGCAGCAGCATGCCCAGCATCGCAATGACGAGATATCTCATGAAGGTCAGTCCTAACCGATTCGGGCGGACATGCCGCGCTCTAAGGTTTGTGATGCCCCTCACCTGGTTTGGCAAACACTGAAAAAGTGACAGAAAATTGTTTGTTGGCTGCCACATGCGGTTTTATGGTGCGCGCAAAATGCACCGCTTTCACCACCATGGCCGCATCCGGAGGCTCTCACGCTCATGACCGCTCAACCCCTGTGGACCCCGTCTGCCCAGCGCACTGCAAACCATCGCCTGACCCGCTTCATCGGCCACGTTAACCAGGCGCATGGCCTGTCGCTCAACAGCTACAAGGACATCCACGCTTACTCGGTGGAGAAGGCACCACAGTTCTGGGCTGACGTGTGGGACTTCTGCGGCATCATCGCTGAAACCCGTGGCGACCGTCTGGTGGTTGACCAGGACAAGATGCCCGGTGCGCGTTTCTTCCCCGATGCAGCGCTGAACTTCACCGAAAATCTTCTGCGTGGTTCGGGTGATGTGCCGGCCATCATTTTCC
>JAWVYF010000419.1:0-2084 GCA_033722845.1 Anderseniella sp.
GAGATGATCTTCGAGGTGACCGAGGATGGTGTGACCTATAACGACCCGCCGCACCGCTTTGAGGCGGGCACACCGCCCATCGTGCAGGCCATCGGGCTTGGTGCCGCGCTCGACTACATGGATGGTGTGGGCCGCGATGCCATTGCCGCGCACGAGGCGTCGCTGCTTTCGTATGCCAACGAGCGGCTCGCCGGAATCAACTCGTTGAAGATCTACGGTACCTCGCCAACCAAGGGCGCAATCATCTCGTTCGCCATGGAAGGGGCCCATGCCCACGACATTTCGACCGTGATCGACCGCTATGGCGTGGCGGTTCGCGCCGGCACTCATTGCACTATGCCGCTGCTGCAACGCTTTGGCGTGACAGCCACTTGCCGCGCGTCACTGGCCATGTACAACACCCGCGAAGATATTGACCGGCTGGCAGATGCGCTTACATCTGCACAAAAGCTTTTCATGTGATAGGTTGAACGCCATGGACAACAGCAACACATCTTGCGCTCCCGCCCCGGTTCCCGAGGCCCTGGAGTCCGAACACCAGAACCCGGAAGTCGCGTCTGCCATTCCGCAAGACGAGCTCAACCGGATGACCGACGACATGATCGCCGCCATCAAGACCGTGTACGATCCGGAAATTCCGGTCGACATTTTCGAGCTTGGCCTGATCTACAAGATCGATGTCGAGGACGACCGCACGGTGAAGATCGACATGACGCTGACCGCTCCCGGTTGCCCTGTCGCGGGCGACATGCCGGGCTGGGTGGCTGATGCCGTGCGCACCGTTGAAGGTGTCATGGACGTTGATGTGAACCTTACCTTCGACCCGCCGTGGGACCCGTCACGCATGTCCGACGAAGCGCGTGTTGCATTGAACATGTGGTGACCCCAGATGAGTTCCATGGATATCAACACATCGAACGCCCGCCCGCGCCCGCAGGTACTGTCGCTGACCGACGCTGCTGCTGACCGCATCAAGCACTTGATGGCAAAGTCCGGCAAGGAGGGCGCAGGCCTTCGCATCGGCGTCAAGAATGGCGGCTGTGCGGGCATGGAATACGCCATGGACTTCGTCGATGAGCCGGAGAAGTTCGACGAGATCATCGAGGACAAGGGTGCCCGCGTCATCATCGAGGCCAAGGCGGTGCTGTTCCTGTTCGGCACGCGTATGGACTATGAGGTCACCAAGCTGCGCTCGGGCTTCATCTTCGACAATCCCAACCAGACGTCGGCGTGTGGCTGTGGTGAGTCCATCGAGCTTACGCCAGTTGATGCATCGGTGCTGGGCCGCTCTTGATTATACAAACTCACAATGTTCAGCCTTTGCTAAACCATCCCAAGTAGTCTCTCCGGGTTGTGTTGGGCTGATTTCAGCCCTGCCGGAGGGGGTTGATCGTGGGATTTGGCCGCATAGCTGCTTTGATGGTGTCCGCCGTGGGCGTACGTCTCGCCGGCGCTGTGATCGGCTTTGTGCTGCAGATCGTGCTGGCACGATCGCTGACGCCCGACGAGATGGGTGGTTGGTTCCTCATGGTATCTCTCGCCTCCTTCGCAGGACTTTTCATCGGGGCAGGGTATCCAACCTTGGGTCTTACGGTTCTTGCCCGTTACCACACCCAGGACAGGCCGCGCATGGTGCGCCGGTTTCTCGACAAGGCGGCATATGACATTTCCAAGTATGCCCTTGTCTTGGCGTTGCCCGGCATCGCCTTCCTCTTGATGGCACCGGTGGATACGGTCACCCGTCTGGCCGTTGTGTCCGGCCTGATCATCGCACCCGCCACCGCGATGATCCGGCTCAACGGAGCTGCTGCAAATGCCGTTCGCAAATATCTGCTCACCATCGTGCCGGACTTCATGGGCAAGAGCCTGCTGCTGCTGGTCTTCGTCGCCTGCTGGATCGCCATGACCGGTGAGCTTTCGCTGGCGGTGGTTGCTGTAGCCTTCATCGTCCTGAGTTACCTGACTGCGTGGGCATCGGGTGGTTTGCTTGGCAGCAATGGCGTTGTTGGCTGGGGCCGCGATAGCGCATCGCTGCGGCTGGGCAACGCCTGGTCTGCACGGGCGTTTCCACTGGTCATTGTTGC
>JAWVYF010000420.1:0-2083 GCA_033722845.1 Anderseniella sp.
AACGCCCGAGATCTTGGTCAGGTCGTCGTCACCCGATGCAGCTGCCGGGGCTTCCGCTTCAGCAGCAGGAGCCGGTTCGGCCACAGCTTCTTCTGCCATCGGCTCTTCAGCTGCACCCATATCAACGCCGGTGCCAGCAGCAGACTGCGAGATACCGTCAATTGCAGCGCGTGCAATCAGGTCGCAGTAAAGCGCAATGGCGCGGCCCGCGTCATCGTTGCCCGGGATCGGGAAGTCGATGCCGGCCGGATCTGAGTTGGAGTCGAGCACTGCCACAACCGGAATGCCAAGACGATTGGCTTCCTTGATAGCGATGGCTTCCTTGTTGGTGTCGATGACGAACAGGATGTCAGGAATGCCACCCATGTCCTTGATGCCGCCGAGGGCCAGTTCCAGCTTGTCCTTTTCGCGGGTCAGCGTCAGCTGTTCGCGCTTGGTGAAGCCCTGTGCCCCACCGTCGAACAGCTCTTCCAGCTCACGCAGGCGCTTGATCGAGTTGGAGATGGTTTTCCAGTTGGTGAGTGTGCCACCGAGCCAGCGGGAATTAATGAAATACTGGGCCGAACGGCGGGCAGAATCAGCAATCTGCTCCTGCGCCTGGCGCTTGGTGCCAACGAAAAGCACACGGCCACCACCGGCAACAGCGTCGCGAACCGCTACCAGGGCCTGGTGCAGCAACGGCACGGTCTGCGACAGGTCAATGATGTGGATGCCATTGCGCGACCCGTAGATGTATGAACCCATCTTCGGGTTCCAACGGTGCGTCTGGTGGCCAAAGTGAACGCCTGCTTCAAGCAGTTGGCGCATGGAATAATCAGGCAAAGCCATGCCTTGTTTCTCCTTTTTCCGGTTTATCCTCCGTGACAGAAAGTGACCGGGTTTACCGGCACCGGATGGTGTTTGCCTCTATGTGGCGGGAGCCCCGCGTGAGACAGCACCGTTCTGGCACGTGTGAATTTGCCCCCGACCGGACCATTCCGGATGAGGACGAGCGGCTTATGGCTCAAATGCGGGTTGATTGCAAGCGTTCAGCATGTCACAGCCTTGGGCCATGACAAAACTTATCGCAGTCCTGCTCGCCGCCGTGGCACTCATCCAGATCATCAAGCCGCTGGGCCTGCCCGGGCTTGAGCGCCGTCAGGACGCCTGGAAGCTTGCTGCAGGCGGCGCAGCGCTGATGGTTGTGGTTATCGTCGTTACGGCAGGCATGAAAGCGTCAGGCATCTAGAGCCTGCACAGGCTTATTCAGGCACGGTAGCGGTAATCTTGATGGAACTATACCACTGGGCGAGGTTGGTAATGTCCTCGTCGCTGAGATCCTTGGCCACCACTGACATCATTTCATGCTCGCGCTTGCCTGAGCGAAACGCCTTCAGCTGCGTTTCGATGTAAATCTGGCTTTCGCCAGCCAGATGCGGTGCGATGGGAATCTTCGCAATGCCGTCTACCCCGTGGCAAACCTGACACTTGGCCTTTACCATCTTCTTTCCGGCAGCGGCATCTGCCCAGGCCGCCGGTCCTGAGACTGCCCAGATGGCGGCTGCCGCCGCAACAGCCATAACCAGGCTCAAGCTTTTCATCATTACGTTCCCCGGTTCCGAAATTGACAGACGCGCTCACCGGTGCAGCTGCAGTGCCGCACCGGAGAGCCCTGGTCCCGTTTCCTGCCGGCTTACTCGCCGTAGGAGATACGATAAACGGCACCAGCCAGGTCATCAGAGACCAGCAGTGACCCGTCCTTCAGCACGGCCACATCAACCGGACGGCCAAGGTATTCACCGTCCTCGTTGAGCCAGCCATCGGCAAACACTTCGGTTTGTCCCACACTGCCGTCCTCGTTGACCGAGGTGAACATGACGCGCGCGCCAATCGGCTCGGTACGGTTCCAGGAGCCATGCTGGGCCGAGAATATCCCGCCCTTGTACTTGTCCGGAAACCGCTTGCCTGAATAGAACGTCATGCCGAGGTCGGCCGCGTGCGCGTCCATTTCAACGGCCGGATGCACGATACCTTCGGGTGGCGTGTCATCCTTGTACTCATTGGTGCGCACCGTGCCACCGCCATACCACGGGTGGCCGAAGTT
>JAWVYF010000421.1:0-2072 GCA_033722845.1 Anderseniella sp.
ACCAGGATGCGCCCTTCGATGGTTGCACCCACCGTCGATTGACCTGCCAGATGCTCAATGACCACATCGGTCAGCAGACGCGCATCAGTATCGCCAACCAGTACGGACGCCTCCTGAAGGGCCGTATACCCGTCTCCACCGCGGGCCAGAAAATCAGACGTTGCCAACCTGTATGTGGCTGTTTCATCGACCGGCTTTCCACCGATCTCGACGGACAATACGCGCGTGCCGACAGGCTGGCTGAGATCTGCCCGCAGCCTCAACCCGGACACTTGCGGGAACGCGCCCGTCAGGTTGTCCGCCTTGGCGAAGCCCTGCTCCAGCGCGGCACGCAATTGCTTGCCCGTGACCTCAAGCACGAACACCTTGTTGGAAAACGGCAGCTCGGCAAGCACATCGCGACGGGTGAGCTTGCTGCCCGCTTCGTATTGGCGATTGCCACGGAAACCGCCACCGTTCAGCAAGGCTGCATCGGCGTTGGTGGCGGCGCGCAGTGCATCGGCATAGAGGTTGCCGATGGCCGCCTCGCCGCCTCGTACTTCTGCATTGCTGCTGTTGAGCGGTGAGCTCAGTTCGGCCACCGGCTTGTCGAGCGCATCGGACAATTGCTTCTCGTACACCGCAATGCGCGCCAGCATGTCTGCATCCGGCTCGACTGATGCAGTATCGATGAAGCGGAAGTTGGGCCACCACTTCACCTTGCGCTTGCCGTCCTTGACCTCGACTTCGACAGCAACATCCACAGCTGCCACAAACCAGCCGTCCTGCATGGCCTCGACAAACGCCGTCTTGCCGTCGAACTGCATCATCAGGTCGTGGTCATCGCCGGACAGGATGATGTCTGCTGCGCCTTCCTGCATCAGCTTCACATCAACAGGCCGGGGGGCATGAACCACATGCACCACCAGATCTGCACCAGCCTTGCGCAGCTGTGACGTGACAGACAAGGTTGAGTCCATCGTCGGTGTGAACTTCAGGTTGCCGGGCGATGAGCGGGAAACCGAATCCTCTGCCGTGAACCCGGCAATGCCGATCTTCAGGCCAGCCACCTCCATCATCCGCGTGGGCGCAATCCCGGAAATCTCCGAGCCATCAGCATCCCGGACATTGCCGGCCAGCACCGCAAAGCCGGCTTCCGCCATGCGTGCCTTGAACACATCCGGGCCGAAGTCAAACTCGTGATTGCCGGGCACGAACACATCCGGTTTGAGATCGCCCAACAGGTCCATCATGTGGCGGCCCTCGTCGAGACTGGACATCAGCGACGGCGAAATCGCATCGCCTGCATGCGCCACGATGGTGTTCGGATTGCGGGCGCGCTCCTGTTTCAGCACCGTTGCAATGCGCGCCAGCCCGCCCCGGCCGGACCGGTTCTCGGCCATCTCGTAAATGTCGCAGATCAGCAGCATCGTCACCTTGTGACGGCTGGTGTCTGCGTGGGCCGGCATGATTGCCGCCACGACAAGCAATGCAGCAAATGCAGCGCGCAGCACTTGTAAGTTCATCTTCAAACTCCCTTGTCAGGCTGCCGGTTCACGAATGAACGACGAAGCCTTCTCGGCGATCATCAAGGTTGCGGCGTTGGTGTTGGCAGACGGCATGGTCGGCATGATTGAAGCATCCACCACCCTCAGGCCTTGCAGCCCGTGCACGCGCAAACGGTCATCCACCACGGCCGCCGGGTCTGACGCCGGCCCCATCTTGCAGGTGCCCATCATGTGAAACACCGTGGTGCCGCGCTCACGCGCAGTGGCCAGCAAGTCGTCGTCCGTGACGACCGCATCGCCCGGGTAGAGTTCGCCGGCAAAGTAGGGCTGCATCGGCCGGGTGCGCAGCAATTTGCGGGCAAGTTTCAACCCCGCAAGCAACACCCGCCGGTCGCTTTCTTCGCCCAGGTAATTGGCATCGATGACCGGCTTGTCGAACGGGTCCGCGGAGCGAACCGTCACCGTGCCCTTGCTGTCTGGCCGCTGTTGCCAGGCGGCAATGGTCATGCCGGGCTTGTCGTCGAGCGTACCCTGATGGCCTTCCTTGTAGCTGGCCGGCATGAAGGTGATCTGCAGGTCGTTCAC
>JAWVYF010000422.1:0-2066 GCA_033722845.1 Anderseniella sp.
GTCATGAAGCAGGCTGACGAGCTGGCAGCACTTGCTGCTGAGGCCGAGGAAGCTGCGGCTTCGGTCAAGGGCGTGAGCAAGACGGACAGCGCAAGCGCGCACAGCGGGCGGCGGCGGATCGTGCTGGTCAACAGCCGCGGCTTTGACGGCAGCTACAGCCGCTCCGGCCACTCCATCTCTGCAACGGCAATCGCCGGCGAAGGCACCGCCATGGAACGCGAGTACGACTACTCGTCCAAGGTGCACTTTGCTGACCTCAAACCAGCTGGCGAAATCGGCAGACGCGCAGGAGAGCTGGCCGTGCGCGCCTTGCAGCCTCGCAAGATGAAATCGCAAAAGTGTCCGATCCTGTTCGAGGCGCGGGTGGCGTCCACCTTCCCGTCGCTGCTGGCGTCTGCGGCCAACGGCTCGTCGGTGGCGCGCGGCACCAGCTTCCTGAAAGATGCCATGGGCACGGCAGTTTTCGCACCCGGTATCCGGATTCTGGATGATGCGCGGCTGGTGCGTGGCAGCGCCTCCAAGCCGTTCGATGCAGAAGGCCAGTTCGCCGGCAGCCTTGCGCTGGTCGATGACGGCGTTTTGCAGACCTGGCTCATGGATGGACGCACCGCCACCCGGCTGGGCCTTGAAAGCAATGGCCGTGCCTCGCGGTCCACCGGTGGGCAGCCGTCGCCGTCATCCACCAACCTGTGGCTTGAGCCAGGCCAAAAGTCAGCAGAAGAGCTGATGCGCGAGGCCGGCACCGGGGTGCTGATCACGTCCATGTTCTCGTCCGGCGTCAACATGGTGACCGGCGACTTTTCACGCGGCGCATCGGGGCTTTATTTCGAGAACGGCGAGATCGCCTATCCGGTGTCCGAAATCACCATTGCCGGCAACCTGAAAGACATGTTCGCCCATCTCACTCCGGCAAACGACCTGGAGTTTCGCGGCAGCGTCAATGCGCCCACCTGCCTGGTGGAGGGAATGACCGTTGCAGGCGCCTGACCGGAAAACCACAAGTCAGCCGGATTGGTCGCGCGAACATGATCTGCTTTGCGAGGCGGTTCGCGAGGCGGGCGAGCTGGCGCTGGGTATGGCACGTGCCGGCGTTGACAGCTGGGACAAGCGCGACGGTACACCGGTCTCCGAGGCAGATCTGGCGGTGGACCGGCTGCTCGCGCAACGCCTGCAGTCGGGACTGCCGGAGGCGGGCTGGCTGTCGGAGGAGACCGCGCGCAAGCCGTCTGGTGGCAATGACGACCTGGTCTGGGTGGTCGACCCGATCGACGGTACGTCCGCCTTCGTTGCCGGCACGGGCCACTGGTGCGTGGGTGCGTGCCTGCTGCAAGAGGGCCGGCCTGTCATCGCGGCTGCCTTTGCGCCCGAGCAGGGCCGGTTCTACGAGGCCGTGGCAGGTGGTGGCGCGCGGCTCAACAACAAGCCATTGGCGGTCTCGTCGCGCCGTGATCTGGACGGCGCACGTGCCGTGGCTCACGCAAGCGTGCTCAAGCGCAGCCGCTGGCGCGGCGAAGCGCCTGATCTGGCCTGCGCCATGACCACCTCGCTCATCCTGCGGCAATGCCTTGTGGCCACCGGCGAGTACGACATGACGCTTGCCTTCGGCCAGAAATCCGACTGGGACCTGGCCCCGGGCGAGTTGATCGTGCGCGAGGCCGGTGGTGAAGCTGTGGACCTGTCGGGACATGCCTTCCGCTACAACCAGACCATCACCCGGCAGAACGGTTTGATGGCCGGCCCGGCCGCCCTGCTTGACGGCTTGCGCGAACGGTTGCACAAAGCGTCCTGATATCGCTGCACTGCAACATAACCGGAAAACCTGCTCCATGACCGACACCGAAAAGAAATCGGACCAACTGCTGCATCTTGTGTTTGGCGGCGAACTGGAAAGCCTCGACGGGGTGCGCTTCAAGGACCTGGACAATCTCGACGTGGTGGGCATCTATCCCAACTACGCAACGGCCAAGGTCGCCTGGGAAGAGAAAGCCCGCGCCACCATCGATAATGCATCGATGCGCTACTTCATCGTGCACCTGCACCGGCTGCTCGACCCGGAAGAATAACCA
>JAWVYF010000423.1:0-2059 GCA_033722845.1 Anderseniella sp.
AGCGTGCTGGCAGCAGCCAAACTCGGCGATGCAACCTTCTTGAGAACGGCAACGGACTCGATGAAAATCGCTGCACCCACGTTCATCATTCCATTTGCCTTCGTCGCCTCACCAGAATTGATGACATTTCCCAACTTGACCTGGGCAGTCGTGCCGGCATTTGCCGAGGTCGTGGGTATTCAGGGCGCAGTCTCTATAGCAGCCTACGGCTATTTCCTTCGTAACCTCAATTGGTGGGAAAGACTGGTTTTTCTCGCCATCGCATTTGCCGGTTTCTTCAACATGATGCTGCACGACAGCCTCTATCTCTATGGCGGTCTTGCAGCATTCGCGGTCATTGCGGCATGGCTAGTATTCACCAAGGATCGACCAGCCGTCCAACCCAGCTGAAGACTAGAAAGGTTGAGGTGTTCGCAGTCGCCTGGTTTTCCTGTGTCCGGGCCAAAGCGAACGTTGTTGGTGCGTGGTGCGAATGTCCGCTCGGGGTCACAAGCGGACTCTCTGACGGATTCCAGAGAATGTCGGCTTCACCCCAGAAAGCAGACATCTTGAGCGGCGGGGTCCAGAGTCCGCTTAGTGCCATGTGTGGACGGCTCCGTGCTGTCAAGGGATCTGATTGATGACGCACTGCTGGTCGGAGCTGCCATGTGTTCGGCCTGTTGATGCGGCACTGTTCATGGCCGCTGGCCATAATGCTCTCCGCGAGGACGGGTCCCGGTCAAAAACACGCGCTTTGAAGCGCCCTGGCACAAATGGGTTGTCCCGCCTCGTGGGCCGACTGGCTTGGGTGCGTTATCGGATCATTGCCCTTTCCAACCTCGTTTCGCGAACTGCTTGGCTCGCGTGTATCGTGTATGTCTGTCAGACAGCCTGTTGCAGTGGTGCCCGATAGGTTTCGCCACGTGCCATCATGGCCCATGCGGTTCGGGCAATCTTGTTGGCCAGGGCTACGGCAGCGACCTTGGCTGATCGACGCTCCATGAGACGCGCCAGCCAGGGGTGGCGCGTATAACCCAGTTGCCTGGCACGCAGGATCAGCGACATGGCGCCGACCACCAGCAGTTGGCGCAAATACCGATTGCCCGCCTTGGAGATCGAACCGAGCTTCTCCTTGCCGCCGGTCGAGTTCTGTTTGGGCACCAGTCCGATCCACGCACTCAGGTCCCGACCGGATCGGAACGCCTGGGGATCGGGAATGCTGGCCACAAGGGCGGTGGCAATCAGCGGGCCGACACCGGGGATCGCTTCCAGCTGCCGGGAGACCGGGCTGGCCTTGTGACAGGCAAGGATGCGCCGGTCAGCTTCCAGGATCTGGCGCTTGGCGAGCTGCAACTGCATGACCAGCGCCATCAGGCACTCATGCGCTGCAGCCGGGATACGTTCATCCCCTTCCTTAGCAATCAGCTCAAGCAAGACTTCCAGACCGTTGCGCCCGGTACCGGCCACGATGCCGAACTCGGCCAGGTGGGCACGGATCGCATTGGTCAAGGTAACCCGCTGGCGCACGAACAGCTGGCGGGTCCGGTGCAGCATCAACACCGACTGCTGCTCCGGTGTCTTCACCGGCACAAACCGCATTGTTGGTCGCTGAACCGCTTCGCAGATGGCTTCAGCGTCAGCCGCATCGTTCTTGTTCCGCTTCACGTAGGGCTTCACATATCGAGGCGGCATCAGCTTGACCTCGTGACCAAGCTTGACCAGTTCCCGCGCCCAGTGATGGGCGGTCGCGCAGGCTTCCATGCCA
This sequence comes from Anderseniella sp., assembly GCA_033722845.1. Lineage (GTDB taxonomy): Bacteria > Pseudomonadota > Alphaproteobacteria > Rhizobiales > Aestuariivirgaceae > Anderseniella. The sequence continues at coordinate 1,745 of JAWVYF010000423.1, forward strand.
ACCAGACAGGGCGACTGGCGTTCAAAGAACGGCAGCACTTGCCGCCGCCTCAGCTGGCGCTGCACAACAATGTTGCCGGCCTCATCGATGCCGTGCACCTGGAACACGTTCTTCGCGATGTCCAGACCAATCGTGCTAATCTTCTCCATGGATGGCTCCTCCTTGGCGGTTCCTCAGATGACACCGCAAACTTGGCACATCGCGATGCCGGCGGAGGAGCCGTCCACAGCATCGACAACGGTCAGGCGCTGGGCCGCTCGCGAGGCGGGTTCTCGACAAAAATCCACCTGAAAACAGACTTCGACGGCTATCCCA
>JAWVYF010000424.1:0-2038 GCA_033722845.1 Anderseniella sp.
CCTTTCCGATCTGGGTGCGCCCTCCCTGCACCGAAATGCCGGTCATCAGACGCTGCAACGCCATGGGATCGGAAACCCATTTAGAGGCGCGGCATTCGTTGAAGCCACGAAAATAGACGAGCTGCACGTCGAGCCCGCCGACATCACGGACCGCCGAGAACATCTGAGACTGCAACGACAACGCCATGTCCCAGGTCGGCTGCCGGCTCATGGTGGCGTCCATGGCGAAGATCAGCCGTCCGTTTCCGGCCTTGGCAACGGCCGGTGTTGCCTTCACCTGCGCCAGGAACTGGTCAACGCTGTCGCGCGTGGCGGGGGCCTGCGCCTGCCCGCCAGACACAACGGCTGACTTGTCCTTCGCGCTGTCGCGTGTGCTCATGGCTCACCACTCCCCCGAAACGCCGGAATTTAACCAGATGTGGGGTGTGCTGCGCGTCATTGCAACATCATGCAGGCGCACCGGGCGCGCGTGTGTAATCCTCATCGCTGACGTGCTCCATCCAGTTGGCATGGGTGCCATCAAGCGACTCCTGAAACGCCAGATGGCACATCAGCGCATCAGGCGCCGCGCCATGCCAGTGCTTTTCCCCCGGCGCAATCCAGATCACATCACCCGGCCTGATCTCCACCACCGGCTCGCCTTCGCTCTGAAACCGCCCCACACCCGACAGCACCACCAGCGTCTGGCCCAGCGGATGCGAGTGCCACGCGGTGCGCGCGCCCGGCTCGAACGTCACCCGAAGCCCGCGTATGCGCGCAGGCTCTGGCGCTTCCACAATCGGGTCCTGCCACACCGTGCCGGTAAAGTAGCTGTCCGGCGCCTTCTTGCTGGGCCGCGTGCCGGCCTTGTAATGCTGCATCTGCTTGTGTCCTCCCGAAAGGTCTGGTTGTCTTGCCGACGCAAACCATAGCAACAAAGGCGCGCAAGATGACAGGCATCATGGACGGCTTTCCGCCGTCAGCGGAAAATCAGGTCACGCTGGCCAACTGGCGTGAGCACCCGTACAGCGCCTGGGCGTTCTCCCATGTGCGCGAGCTTATTCCCACTGCCGAAATCCCCAACAACCCGGAAGGCGTGCGCGCGCTGGGCACCGCCCTTGAAGACCTGTCGCACGTCAACGTCACTGACGGCATGACCCTCCCCCGGTTTCTCGACGCCACCTGGACCGACGGCTATCTGGTGCTGCAGGACGGCGCGATCATCCACGAGGCCTATCGCAACGCGCTTGTGCCCATGCGCCAACACATCCTCATGTCGGTGTCGAAGTCCATGCTCGGCGTGCTGGCCGGCATCCTCGCCCACAAGGGCAAGCTGGATCTGTCCGCCCCCGTCACGCTCTATGTACCGGAAGTGCGCGCCACCGCCTGGAACGAGGCCACCGTGCAAAACGTGCTCGACATGCGCGCCGGCATCGACTTCAACGAAGACTACGAGATCACCTCCGGCCCGATAATCGAATACCGCAAGGCCACCGGCTGGAACCCGCTGGGCGACGGCGAACAGCCATCGGACCTGCGCTCGTTCTTCTCTACCCTCACACAAGGCGACGGCCCGCACGAAGGCCGCTTCCATTACGTCTCGCCCAACACCGACCTTGCCGCCTGGATCATCGAGCGCGCCACCGGCACCCGCTATGCCGACCTGATGTCCGAACACCTGTGGCAGCCGATGGGCGCAGGCTCACCCGCCTACATCACCGTGGACCGGTTCGGCGCCCCGCGCGCGGCCGGCGGCATGTGCGTCACCTTGCGAGACCTCGCCCGCGTCGGCCAGCTGATCGTCGACGGCGGCATGGCCGGCACCACTCAAGTTATCGCGCCCGAATGGATCGAAGACACGCTGACCGGCGGCGACGCGCAAGCCTGGAAGGATGGCGATTTCGCCGACTACTTCCCGGGCCACGACATGCACTACCGCAACAAGTGGTACGTCGAGCGCGGCGAGCGCCCCATGGCGTTCTGCCTCGGCATTCACGGGCAGAACATGTGGGTGTTCCCGCACGAACGCATCGTCATCGCAAAGATGTCGTCACGACCC
>JAWVYF010000425.1:0-2034 GCA_033722845.1 Anderseniella sp.
ACCAGCCCCCATTCGGAATGCATCTTGTGATCTGCGGTATCATCGGCCTTGACGGGCAAGAACGTGCCGGCACCTACGTGAAGGGTCACGAACTCATGGCCAATGCCTGCATCGGCCAGCCGCTGCATCAGTTCGGGCGTAAAGTGAAGCGAGGCTGTGGGTGCTGCTACCGCGCCATCGCGGGCAGCAAACATGGTCTGGTAATCGCTGGCATCGCGCTCATCAGCCGGGCGCTTCGACGCAATGTAAGGCGGCAGAGGCATCACGCCGAGACTGGCAATGGCCTCGTCAAGAAAGGCGCCTGACTTGTCAAAGGTGAGTGAGATTTCGCCGCCGTCACCCTTGGCTGCGACCGTGGCGTTCAGCGTGGCCTCGTAACAGGTCTCACCATTAGCGCCAAAACAGATGGTATCACCCAGGTTAAGCTTGCGGCCGGGCTTGGCAAATGCCTTCCAGCCGGCCTCGCCATCGCGCATGTGCAGGGTCACTTCGATGGCAGGTTCGGTGCTGCCCCGGCCTACCCGGCGGCCAAACAGCCGCGCAGGTATGACGCGCGTATTGTTGAACACCAGCACGTCGCCTGCGCGAAGCTGGCCGGCCATGTTTGCCACGATATCATCGGCAAATTCCGGCGTTTGGCCGGGTCGCACAATGAGCTGCCGCGCGCTGTCACGCGGGCTGACCGGCCTGAGCGCAATCAGTTCGGGCGGCAATTCGAAGTCGAACAGGTCAACCTTCATCACCGCCCTCTGATGTGCGTTGCGTTTGCAGGCCTCAGGATGCGTCGGCCATGACCTGCATCTTTTCGATGCGGTCAGGGTTCTGCACCGGCTCGCCACGCTTGATCTTGTCAACCGCGTCCATGCCTTCGACCACTTCGCCCCAGACCGTGTACTGGCCATCCAGGAACGAGCAGTCTCCGAAGCAGATGAAGAACTGCGAATTGGCGCTGTCCGGGTTCATGGCACGGGCCATGGAAGCAGTGCCACGCTTGTGCGGAACGTCTGAGAATTCTGCCTTCAGGTTCGGCTTGTCCGAACCACCCGTACCGGTGCCGGTCGGATCTCCGCCCTGCGCCATGAAGCCATCGATCACCCGGTGAAACGGCGTGCCGTCATAGAAACCTTCGCGGGCAAGCTCCTTGATACGCGCTACGTGACCAGGTGCCACGTCCGGGCGCAGTTTGATGACCACGCGGCCATGGGGAATGTCGACAATGAGGGTGTTTTCGGGATCCAGGTCTGACACCGGTCTCTCCTTCGGTTTCTGGTTCAGGGAAAAAGACGGATGTGCGCCGCTACTTGACGCTCATCTTGATGATCTTGTCCGGGTTGGCCGGCGGCTCGCCCTTGTTGATCTGGTCAATGCAGTCCATGCCGGACGATACCTTGCCCCAGACGGTATAATTGCCATTCAGGGACGGGTACTCGGTGAACATGATGAAAAACTGCGAATTGGCGCTGTTCGGGTTGCTGGAACGTGCCATGCCGACGGTACCGCGCACATAAGGCTCGCTGCTGAACTCGGCCTCGATATCCGGCAGGTCCGAGCCCCCCATGCCAGTGCCGGTGGGGTCACCGGTCTGGGCCATGAAGCCGTCGATCACCCGATGGAAGATGATACCGTCATAAAAGCCCTTCGAGGCCAGCGCAGTAATCTGCGCCACGTGCTTGGGCGCAAGGTCGGGGCGAAGATCGATCACCACCGGACCACATTTGAGCTCCATGACGATCTGGTTGGCTGCCTGGGCTGCGGTTGCACCAGCGACCATCGCCACGCCTGCCAGCAGTGCTGCAAACTTTCTCAAGATATGTCTCCAAGTGTTTGGACAGGTTATTGTTTCAACGCTTCACGAATTGCCTCACCGACGGCTTCCGGCACGAACGGAGAGATGTCTCCGCCCATCTTGGCGATCTGCTTGACCAGAGACGAGGCAATCATGCGCGTCGCCGGGCTGGCGGCCAGAAACACGGTTTCTATGTCAGGAGCAAGGCCAGCATTCATCTGGCCCATCTGCACTTCGTAATCGAAGTC
>JAWVYF010000426.1:0-2015 GCA_033722845.1 Anderseniella sp.
GCCTCGCTGTTTGAAAAGATGTATCCAAGGTGAGGTGAGCAAGAACAACAGATTATTTCTGGACGGTGGCTGTCATTGAGTCGGTGTGGCCAGCAAGCGATGTCTGAATTCGCTGGCTTGCCGGTCGTGTCACCCAGCGCCGCGTGACTGCTTGGAGCCCACAGCGCGGATCAACAGTTCAGCCGCTTCCTTCAAATCCTCCCGCTGAGTGGGGCTGAGTTCCTTTGCATCAATAGTCTCAGCAATCGCTGTCAGAATGTCGCTAAAGAGATGATGGTGCAGATGGAAGGCAACATGGCGCTTTTCACCTTCCGCGCGGTCAAGCGAAATGTGAACGCCCTCACTGTCTACAGTTACGCCGTAGCGACTGGAGCGTGAGAAGGAGCCATGAAAGAACTTGTCCGGAAAGTCGATCGAGACTGACGCTTTGTCGATTATTGGCTTTGACATAGCTGTTGTGTCCTCATTCTCGTTCACTGAAGGCTCAGATCCCCTATTATGTAAGCTTTGTCGACCGACATCTGGTTAGAGAGAGGTAAGCTAAAGCTACTTAGACATATACATTCTGCCGGACAGACGATGATGCAATTGCACAAACGCAATTTGGAATCGCCGGCCGCTCATCCAAATATCACATGGTTCGGCTGAGCTAGGCTCAGGACTCATTGATCACAGCCAGAAGATGACTGTGGCAGCGATGCAGATGGCAGAGAAGAAGGTGTGGGCCGAGCGGTCATAACGCATCGCTATACGTCGCCAGTCTTTCAGGCGCCCGAACATGATCTCGATCTTGCTGCGTGTCCGATAGATATCCGGATCACAGGAAATCTGGCACTTGCGGTTTGCTCTGGACGGAATGCAGGCATCAATGCCCTTTGCGGCAAGAGCGTCACGAAACTCGCTGCTGTCATATCCCTTGTCACCGATCAGTGTGTGAGCTTCAGGCAGGTGCGGATACAGCAGTTTTGCGCCGATATGGTCGCTCATCTGCCCTTCTGTGAGCAGCAACATGATCGGCCTGCCGTCCTGGTCAGTGACCGCATGGAGCTTGGAGTTCAATCCGCCTTTGGTGCGTCCGATGCAGCGTGCAGAACCCCCTTTTCCACCAGGCTGGCTGCTGTGCGGTGAGCCTTGAGGTGGGTGCTGTCGATCATGATCCGCTCGGGCCTCGGACCTTCCGCGGCCAGGCTCTGGAAGATGCGGCTGAATACGCCCAGGCGGGACCATCGTACAAACCGGTTGTACAACGTCTTGTGCGGACCATAGCCCGTTGGAGCGTCCTTCCACTGCAGACCGTTACGGATCACGTAGATGATGCCGCTCACCACCCGCCGGTCATCAACACGCGGTACGCCGTGGGCCAGGGGAAAATGCGGGGAAATCCGCGCCATCTGGGCTTCATTCAGCAGAAACAGTTCGCTCATCGGGACCTCCATTGCTGGAAGCCTTGAATCAAAACGCCGACTGATCCGCAACCGAATTAATAGGTCCTGAGCCTAGAGCTTCGGCAGTTTTCCAAAGCTTCTTGCACTCTTCGAACGAGAAATACGGACGGGGATTATCCTTTCTTTTGACGGTTGGGATCGGTGGTATGGACTTGAGGAATCCTCTGCGTCTTGCCTCATTCAGCACCTTCCTGATCACCACCAGGTGCTTGTTTAAAGTGGATGGAGACAGCTTCCGGTCCCTAGATAGGTGGTCCAAATAGTCGTCAATCAATTCGGAGGTTATGTCTGCTACTGCCTTGGTGCCGAAGAATGGCAAAAGGTCTTTGTTCAGCTTCTTACGGTCTTCACTGAGCAGCCGTACATCCCGTTCTTTTCTGCCAACAAGGGCCTCCTGCCGTTCCATAAGCTTGCTGGCACAGGCAGCAAATGTGTCTCGATGGATATCAAGGTCCAGGCGTTCTGCGAGCTTCACCTCGTCGAAGAAACGTTTTGCAAATGCAATAGCATCGGCCTTGTTCTCACATTTTGTAGTTTCTCGCCGATACTTGCGTCCAACGAACAATCTGA
>JAWVYF010000427.1:0-1997 GCA_033722845.1 Anderseniella sp.
AGGCCAAGCCCGTCACTTGCGAAGCCTTCATGGGAGCCATCACCGCCGCCCGCGGTGTCATGAGCGAGGCCGACATGGGCAAGCTGCGCGATGTCATCGCGGGCGAGGGCTATGCATCTGCTCCGCCGGCCGACGATGCGGCATGTGACACGGTGGCCAAAGCCGTCAGCGCCGCAGGGCTCAAACTGCCGGGGTTGTGAGTTGGCGGCCGTCGCTGCTCAACCCGGTCATTACCGGGCCGGTCGCAAGGCCGCGACCCGGTTATCTCCGGATGCCCGGATCAAGTCCGGGCATGACGGCAGGGCCGTGCAGAATGTCCAGTTTACGTGTCATCCCCGGGCTTGACCCGGGGATCTCGAGTTGTCTGAGCATCAATGATTTCCCACGCGCCACCCCACCACATTGACGAACCGCCGAAGAATCCGCACATAGCGAGGTCTGAACCGCCGGGGGGCCGTTTCACCGCCGCAGGATCATCATTTCAGGACCTGATCGCCCATGCTTCGCGCCAAGCTTGCCACGCTCGTTGCCAACCCGCTGTTCGAGCGCTTCATCATTGCCGTCATCGTCGTCAACGCCATCACGCTGGGTTTGGAAACCTCGCCCTGGTGGATGGAGCGGGTCGGCCCCGTGCTGATGTTCATCGACAAGCTGTGCCTCGCCATCTTCGTGGCCGAGATTGCCGCGCGGCTGACGGCCAACTTCACCGGCTTCTGGCGCGACCCGTGGCGCATCTTCGACTTCACCATCGTCGCCATTGCGCTGATGCCGGCCACCGGCGCGTTCTCGGTCTTGCGCGCCTTCCGCATCTTGCGCGTGCTGCGGCTGATCTCGCAGTTCAAGGCGATCCGCCGTGTGGTGACGGGCCTGCTGTCGGCCATTCCCGGCATGGGCTCCATCGTGCTTCTGCTGGGGCTGATCTTCTACATTTTCGCCGTTATCGCCACCAAGCTTTTCGCCGGAAGCTTCCCGGACTGGTTCGGCTCGATCGGTGAAAGCGCCTATACGCTGTTCCAGATCATGACGCTGGAAAGCTGGTCGATGGGCATCGTGCGTCCGGTCATGGAGCAATACCCGCTGGCCTGGATGCTGTTCGTGCCGTTCATCATCGTCACCTCGTTCACCGTGCTCAACCTGTTCATCGGCGTGATCGTGGACGCCATGCAGCGCGAACACGAGGCCGAGGCCCAGGCCGACCGTGCCGACCTGCACAACGAGGTCGAAAAGGTGCTGACCGAGGTGAGGGCCTTGCGCGCCGAGCTTGCCGAGATCAAGGCTGCATCGGGCGGCAAGGCGGGTTAGTCTCTTCTCCGAACGCATCTGGAGGAGTGATGGACAAGCTTGCATCCACTGCCGCCGCACTTGACGCGGCAGACGGCCTGACGCCGTGCCGCGCGCGGTTTTCTCTGCCTGAAGGTGTCGTCTACCTCGACGGCAACTCGCTGGGGGCCATGCCGGTGGCGACGCCACAGCACATGGCAGACGCCGTCACCCGCGCCTGGGGTGAGCGGCTCATCGCCAGCTGGATGGAAGACGGCTGGTGGCAGATGCCGGTCTCGCTGGGTGTCCGGTTGGCGCCTGTCATCGGCGCGGGGCCGGGGCAAACCGTTGTGGCCGACGGCACGTCCGTATCGATCTTCAAGGCGGTCCATGCTGCGCTGTCATTGAAGCCGGAGCGCACGGTGATCATATCCGAGCGCGCAAGCTTTCCGACCGATCTTTACATTGTCGAAGGGCTGATCGCCTCATCCGGACGGCAGCTGGAAATGAAGCTGGCAGACGATGCAGGCGCAGGGCTGGATGCGGTGCTGGGTGAAGACGTAGCCGTGGTGCTGCTGTCCCACGTGGATTACAGGACCGGCGAACTTCTCGACATGCAGGCCATCACGGAAAAAGTGCAGGCGGCCGGGGCCATCATGGTTTGGGATCTTTGTCATTCGGCAGGTGTTGTCCCGATGCAGCTTGATGCCTGGAACGTCGATTTCGCCATGGGCTGC
>JAWVYF010000428.1:0-1997 GCA_033722845.1 Anderseniella sp.
GCCAGCACCTGCGCCTGCTCGGCTGCAGCGCGGGCAGCATCTGCCGCCTGTTGGGCGGCATCAGCGGAATCTTGTGGGGTCATCCCCGCCATTGTGCACCTTCTCCCACGCCCTTGTTCAGAACGCCCAGATCATGCACGGCGGGCACGTTGCGAAAGAAGGCCGGTCAGACCATCAGCATCGCAGCCAGCAGTGCAAACACCACCGAAACAACTGCCGACAGCATCCACTTGCCGGAACCGATACGGATATCGATGATCACCGCAAGCAGGCCAACAATCAAGCCGCCAAAACCCATAAACAGCGACAGTGCACCGCTCGGCGCGAAGGCAAAAATGCACAGCGCGGTCAGGATGATGAAGCAGGCGATGCACAGCGCCACGGAGTACTTGACAAAGCCTTCATAGGTCGCGGCGTGGTCGGTAGCACCCGACGCGTCCAGTACATCAGCAGTAAAACGGTTTTCGCCAGCCATCTTGAACGAGCCCTCTTGATGCGTGTTTTGTGTTCTTGCCGGATATCGCAAGCCCGGATACCGCCCGGATTTCCGATCGCCTTTACTCTGCAATACCTAGCAACGGCGCATCCGTCAACGCCACTGAGCCTCTTGCCGCACCCTTGTGGATGGTCATCACCGGACCACAACCTCCATCCGCTCACACCAACTGCGCGTGAGTCTTGCGAAGCTTGTCATCCGGCTCACGCTCGAGCGCTTCGCGCACAGCCGTCTTGGCCTCCTTGGGCCAGCGCTTTCGCGGCCACGCCGCCAGTGCCTGATAGGCCATCGCCCTGTCGCGCAGGATATCGCTTGTCAGCGCTGCCTTGACCAGCGGCCAGCCTTTGCCGGGGTGGTGGCGCAATTCCTGAACGACCATGTCGAAGTAACGCAGAACCAGACCGCTCACAGGGCCGTCACCGCTTCGGATGACATCGGGGTTGTCATCGAACAGGGCCTGCGCCCGCGCGATCACCCGGGACAGCCGCTTCGCATCCTTGGTCTGCAAAAGGTGATACCACTCACCCGCATAGGGATCATTGCCGTAGCGCTTGAGCAACTTTTCCCAAATGTCCATGCCCCGCTTGCGCGCCAGGAAGACCGCAAGGTTGAACGTCTGATCATCAGCACTCTTCAAACCTTCTTCGATCAGCCCGGCGCTCATGCCCGCTTGCAGGTAGCTGTCGGCTTTCCCTGTCAATTCCTCGACTGCTGACCGGCCGGGCTCTTCATCCTCCATCATGTAGCCAGCCGTTTCAGCCAACCGGTCCCGGATCAGCGAAACCTCGCGCATCCGGTCAAGACGGCACGGCCGGTCTGACACATGGTTCAGCAGCGCACCTGTCGCTTCGAACCAGTCTTCATAATCCTCCAGCCCGCCGGCAGGCCCGTCATCTGAGGAGAGTTCAGCAAGGATCGCACATGCCGCATCAATCAGCTGATCGTCTACATCATGGCCTTCAAGGGCCTTTGCCAACCCACCGGCACGCGCAGCATCCAGCGCCAGGTAGCCATCTGATACCGAATTGCGAAACCCTTCGCGCAAGATCCAGCCTCTCACCTGTTCGTTGCCGCTACCGGCCAGCAGCCGGACCGCGTGAATGCGTCCCCACCCGTTCAGATGCCGGGCCAGATCCCACACATCGCCAACCGGATCAGGCGAGTTGGCGTAAAGCGCCCTGGCCCCGTACAGGGTAAACTCCTCATGCGAGGCAATCAGCTTGATGAAATCGCGCAGCACCGGAACATCCCGGTTGAGCTGGGCCAGCGCCAGAGCAAACTTGAGCGGTTGCCGGTCCCGGGCGTTGAGCAACAACCAGTCGGCAACTGCGTTCAGCTTGCTTTGCTTGATGGCCGGATCAGACCGGATCTGTCTGAGCACCTCGTCAATCACCTGCAAGAGGTCACGACGGTTGATGGCCTCATGGAACGCCTTTGCATTTGACTTGCCGGGGTCATCCAGCAAGCGGCGCAGACAGGACATGATGTCGTCCACCGCCGC
>JAWVYF010000429.1:0-1967 GCA_033722845.1 Anderseniella sp.
ATCCAGAAAACCCTGATCAACGGTTTGCTCAATCCGCTCAACTGGTTTCGCTTCATGGGCCAGGGCTTCGACCGGACCGAAATGGCGATCGGCTACTATGACCGGCAGATATTCGAGGGCGGCACCTTCGCCGACATGGCTGCCCGGCAGGGCCCGGAGATCCAGATCAATGCCACCGACCTTGGCATCGGACAGCGGTTTGCGTTCAATACCACACGCTTCAGGCTGTTGTGTTCCGAACTGGCCGACTTCAGCGTCGCCAGGGCAGTGGCTGCTTCATCCGCTGTCCCCGTCGCGTTTACTCCCATCGTGCTGGAAAACTTTGACACCTGCGAGGTCGAGCAGCCGGCCTGGATGGCCCAGACCCGCCAGCAGGCCGAGACCGATCCGCGCCTGGAGGAAATGGTCAGCGCCGTGGACTCGTATCTCGACAAGGAGCGGCGGCGCTATATCCATCTGGTCGACGGCGGCATTTCCGACAATCTCGGGGTACGGTCTGCACATGAACGGGTGCATATCCTTGGCGGTGCGCGGCAGGCAAGCAAGCTGCTGCTCGGTCGCCCACCAGCCGTTATCGCCATGATCGTGGTCAACGCCCAGACCCGACCGGAACGACCGATGGATCTCAGCAGCAGGGCTCCGGGCACCAGCGCGGTACTCAGCGCCGTGAGCCATACCCAGCTGCAGCGCTACAACATGGAGAGCATCGCCCTGATGCAAGACAGCCTGAAACAATGGTCAGAGGAATTGTCCACGCCGGATCAGGCGGTCACGCCCCACTTCATCCAGCTCGACTTCGAAAGCATTGCCGATCCCGAAGTGCGCATCCTGTTCAACAATGTCGCGACCAGCCTCGCACTGCCTGCAGAGGAGGTGGACAACCTGATCGAGGCCGGCCACCGACTGCTGCGCAATTCTCCCGAATTCGCCGAACTGGTGAAGGACATGCAGTCCCTGGACGGGAGAGATGGCAGCAAGACCCTGAAACACTCGCACTGACTGCCGGTAGCCTGCTCCTGTCCGAACAGCCTGTCAGGCTTCGCTGCCGTTCTTCGCGTGCCAGCCTGCCACGCGGCAGGCGCGTGGTGTGGCCGCTTGTTTCAGGACAGAGCAGCCTTGCGAAATTCTCTCGGTGTCAGGCCACTGATACGGCGAAACATGCGCGTGAAATTGGACTGATTGGTGAATCCGACCGATAACGCGACGTCCTCGATCCGCATTCCCGGTTTGCGCAGTAGCTCCTTTGCCTCCGTGAGGCGTACTTCATCGAGCAGTTCCCCGTAGGTCAGGCCGCGAGCGGCAAGCTTGCGTACAAGGGTGCGTTCGGAGACGTCCATGAGTTCGGCCGCGAACCGCGCGGTCGGGTAGCCATCCGGCAGGTACGACCTGAGAACCGCCCGAAGCGTGTCCGTGTAGTCGAGGTCTTCAGTCATAACCGGATCGTGTGCTACCTCACTTGTCGAGCTGCCACGCAGTGCCGTCTGATGCAGGCTGGTTCGCGGCACAGTGATATAGCCCATCGGCTGTTGCGACAGGATGCGGCTGCCGGGAAACAGCGCCTCTGCAACGTCCGGCGCAATGGAATGTTCAATACCGATCTCATCCGGGACCCAGTGCCGCCCCAGAAAGTGCCGGATCAGGTCGAGAATGACGCCGATCTGATAGGCCTGCGAGAAACAGTAGCCGGCGTCATCACGCTTGCCGGAATAGTGGGTCCAGAACAGGACGTCTCCCCGGCGTTCATATATGCCAAGCTGGATGTGCGATGCCTCCGAGTTGGCCATTCGCACCAAGCCTTGCAGGGCCTGAAAAAGCGTCGGAGCGATCTCGAGTTTCCGCAACAGGCCACGGTTAAGGTTGTGATCGCCAACATGGGCGCCAACCCGCCAGCCCACCATCGTGTCTTCATGTTCCGCTGCAGACGCAAAAAAGGCCCACGCCCTCGACAGGGGAACGAGCATATCCGG
>JAWVYF010000430.1:0-1953 GCA_033722845.1 Anderseniella sp.
CAATCTGGTCATACGCCTTGAACTCGCCGAAATACTTCGTAATCGCAGCCGTCAGCGTCGTCTTGCCGTGGTCAACGTGACCAATCGTGCCAACGTTCACGTGCGGCTTCGTGCGTTCAAACTTTTCCTTGGCCATATTCTTTGTCTCCCTCAGTAGGGTTGGCAGTTAGGTTTCGTTGCCCGGATCAGGCGTACTTTGCGACCACTTCGTCGGCCACGTTGCGCGGCACTTCGGAGTAGTGGTCAAACAGCATGGTGTAGGCTGCGCGGCCCTGGCTCATGGAGCGCAGGTTGTTCACGTAACCAAACATGTTGGCGAGCGGGACCATTGCATTGACCACCTGCGCGTTTCCGCGCGACGTGGTGCCGGCAATCTGGCCACGGCGGGAGTTCAGGTCGCCGATGATGCCGCCGAGATATTCTTCCGGCGTCACAACTTCAACCTTCATAACCGGCTCGAGCAGAACCGGGCCAGCCTTCTGGATGGCTTCACGGAATGCAGCGCGCGAGGCGATTTCGAAGGCAATGGCCGAGGAGTCCACTTCGTGGAAAGCGCCGTCCACCAGCGTCACCTTCACGTCGACCATCGGGAAGCCGATGATGGTGCCCGACGTCATGACAGAGTTCAGACCCTTTTCGACGCCCGGCAGGTATTCCTTCGGAACGGCACCGCCGACGATCTTGCTCTCGAACACCAGACCGGTGTTCTCTTCGCCCGGCTCGACTTCAAACTTCACGCGAGCAAACTGACCAGTACCACCGGTCTGCTTCTTGTGGGTGTAGTCGATATCGGTCGGCTTGGTAATGGTCTCGCGATAGGCCACCTGCGGTGCACCGACATTCACGTCGATCTTGTGCTGACGGCGCAGGATGTCGACCTTGATGTCGAGGTGCAGTTCGCCCATGCCCTTGATGATGGTCTGACCGGACTCTTCGTCGGTCGACACATAGAAGGACGGATCTTCTGCAGCCAGCTTGGCCAGTGCCAGACCCATCTTTTCCTGGTCGCCCTTGGTCTTCGGCTCGACAGCCATTTCGATCACGGGCTCGGGGAATTCCATCTTCTCGAGGATGACCGGCTTGGCAACATCACAAAGCGTGTCACCGGTGCGGGCTTCCTTGAGGCCAACCAGTGCAACGATGTCACCGGCAAAAGCTTCGGAGATTTCTTCGCGGGAGTTGGAGTGCATCAGCACCATGCGGCCGATACGCTCGGTCTTGCCGCGCGAGGAGTTCAGCACCGTGGAGCCCTTGGTGACCTTGCCAGAATAAATCCGAGCAAAGGTCAGGACGCCATATGGGTCATCCATGATCTTGAAGGCCAGCAGGGACATCGGCTCTTCGTCGGACGACTTGCGAACCATTTCTTCTTCGGTCTTCGGATCGATACCCTTGATGGCCGGCACTTCCAGCGGAGACGGCAGGTAAGCCACAACAGCGTCAAGCAGCGTCTGCACACCCTTGTTCTTGAAGGCAGAACCGCACAGAACCGGGAAAAAGGCGTTGGAGATAACGGCCTTGCGCAGCAGCGACTGAATGGTCGCAGCATCGGGCTCGTTGCCTTCCAGGTACGCTTCCATCGCGGCCTCGTCCATTTCGACGGCGGCTTCGATCATTTCCATGCGAAGTTCTTCGGCCCTGTCCTTGAGGTCGGCCGGGATTTCTTCCTCGACGTACTCAGCGCCCATGGACTCATCTTTCCAGATGATCGCCTTCATCTTGATGAGGTCAACAAGGCCCTTGAACTGGTCTTCAGCACCGATCGGGTACTGAATGGCCACCGGACGTGCGCCCAGACGTTCCTTGATGTCAGACAGGCACTTGTCGAAGTCAGCACCGATCTTGTCCATCTTGTTGACGAAGACAATGCGCGGGACCTTGTAGCGGTCGGCCTGACGCCAAACGGTCTCGGTCTGAGGCTCGACACCGGCGTTGGCGTCGAGAACCGCAACC
>JAWVYF010000431.1:0-1951 GCA_033722845.1 Anderseniella sp.
CTGGTCATTATCAGACCGGCGCATAACGTGACGGCGATCAGGCCGAGAATGGTCACCGGCTTCAGGCCGATCAGCCGATTGCCGGCGATGAGGGCGCACGGCAGGGCGATGTAGCAGGCGGCTTCGTATTTTAACGTCCAGATCGGCCCATTGACCTCGCCTGCACCGGGAAGCTGTTCGAACAGGCCTGGAAGAGTGGCCGTGCCGGTCAACTTGACAAGGATAGTGACAAAGTAGGGAATGGCCGCTGATAAAGAGTAGTAGTCCGACAGTGCCGCCGTGGTGACAATACCGCCCAGGATGAAGACGATCAGTGAACTGCTGAGCAGCGCAGGGTAAAGCCGCAACGCCCGCGCCGCCACATAGGAAAGCGGGTCAGGATTGTTGTGCCAGCTGGCAGCGATCATGAAACCGGACAGGGCGAAGAACAGGTTGACGGCATGTGCGCCCAGCGGGTAGCCGGTCGAAACGATCATTGGTTCGGGCACTGCTTCGCCGTGTACGATGTATACAGCATGCGAGATGACGACAGCAGAAGCGGCGAAGAACCTCAAAAGGTTGAAACTGTTATTGTTGCGTTCTGCGATATCGCCGAGGTGTGTTGCGCTCATCAATTAAATCCTTGGTTGCACAAGCACTACTGTGGCGATGGTTAACGAAGGCTTGATCTTTCCTGCTGTTTGGATGGTGCGTGTTCGGATGATGTGGCGACAAAACAACCGGTTGAAGTGAGGCCAGCTTTTCCCATACTTGGAGGCAGGGCGATCCTTCGCATGCAGGAGTTTTTTTGAGATGGTGACAATCGTCGACAAGTTGTCAGCTCACAGACCGAGGCACCCGGAAAAGGCGCACAAGCCTGACAATCCGGTGCAGCGCAAGAAGCCGGACTGGCTGCGCGTCAAGGCACCGGTTTCCCTGAAATATCAGGAAACCCGCAAGCTGGTGCGTGATCACAAGCTGGTGACGGTGTGCGAGGAGGCGGGCTGTCCCAACATTGGCGAATGCTGGGAGAAGAAGCACGCCACATTCATGATCATGGGCGAGATATGCACCCGCGCTTGCGCGTTCTGCAATGTGCGCACCGGCTTGCCGGAGGCGCTGGACGGTGATGAACCGAACCGCGTTGCCGATGCAGTGGCCAAGATGGGGTTGACCCACGCCGTCATCACGTCAGTTGATCGTGACGATCTCGCCGATGGCGGGGCAGAGCACTTTGCGCGCGTCATCCGCGCCATTCGTGCTGCCGCGCCGGATACCACGATTGAAGTTCTGACACCGGACTTTTTGCGCAAGGACGGCGCTCTGGAAGTCGTCGTGGAAGCCCGTCCGGACGTGTTCAACCATAATCTTGAAACCGTACCGCACCTGTACCCGCGCATCCGGCCCGGCGCGCGCTATTTCCATTCACTGCGCCTTTTGCAGCGGGTAAAGGAACTGGACCCGGCCATGTTCACCAAATCCGGCATCATGGTGGGCCTTGGCGAAACACGCGAAGAGATCCTGCAGGTCATGGACGACATGCGCTCAGCCGATATCGACTTCATGACCATCGGCCAGTACCTGCAACCCACCGCCAAGCATGCCGCTATCGACCGGTTCTGGACGCCAGACGAGTTCAAGGCGCTGGAGACGAGCGCCTATGCCAAGGGCTTCCTGATGGTGTCGGCAAGCCCGCTGACCCGGTCTTCGCACCATGCCGGTGATGACTTCGCGCGACTGCGTGCGGCCCGCGACGCCAAGCTTGCCCGCAAGGGCGCTTGAGCAACGGCGGTTTTTCCGGGGTGGCGAATTTCCAGACGACACGGCGGGTGGCGTTCGAGCCGGAGCTGCTGTTTTCCATCGTGTCCGACGTGGCCCGCTACGATGAGTTCCTGCCATTATGCACCGCGTCGAGGGTTTGGGACGAGCGTGCCGACGAACAGGGCAGGCGCTGCTTCCGGGCAAGTCTCGA
>JAWVYF010000432.1:0-1949 GCA_033722845.1 Anderseniella sp.
AGTGGAGGCTTGTTCAAGCGGGCAGCGCGAGGCCGTTGCGGCCCGGAAAGCCTGCAGGCTGCCGGCGGGCATTCGGCATTTTCAGCCATAGCCGGAGCAATTTGCGGCGTTTCGCCGGATCGGCAAAATCTTCGAAACCCGTTCTGGAATGCAGGACGAGATGGTTGTTGGCCAACTGGATGTCGCCGGGCTCCAGCATCATGTCCAGCCTGAGCTCGGGCATCTGGATGATGCTGTCGAGCGTGTCGAGTGCTTCGGTTTCGACCGTTGAAAGCGGGTGGTTGCGCACTTCGTGACCGAGTTCGATGTACTGACGCAGATACCTGAAATTCAGCTTTCCCTCGTGCATGGCAAACAGCGAGGTCGGGCTGGGAAGGTCCTCGCCCAGGTGCGCATAATACCATTGCTTGTAAAACAGTCCGAGATAGTGCGGGAAACGGGTCAGCAGTTCGTTATACACCGCGTGTACCGAGACAAGGCTGCTCAGCCCGCCGCTCTTCGCCTTTCGAATGCACAACAGCCCGACGACATCAGACGGGTCGGTGTGGTAGGGCAGATACAGGTTGGTCTGGTAAACCCTCGTGTTCTTGTCGTTGAGATCACCCACATTCATGACCTGGCCGATGAGATCGCCTTGCGGGTTCTGGCCCACTGGCACGCCGAGATTGAGGCCCAGTCCGTAGTAAATGGTGTTGATCTCGTCTTCACTGTATCGCTCGACCGGCAGGCCCCGAAGCAGAACGAACCCTCTGCCGTTTTCGAGTTCATCGGCGAAGCCTGCGAGCTGCTGGCCAAGCCGCGGCAAGGGAAACTCCTCGCGGCCGAAGCGTGGAAACGGTTTTGCCGAGGCTTGCTGAATTCTCAGCGCCGCGTCCAGCTCGGCAATATCAGCCTCGGTGAGATGATAGATCCAGTCCTCATTTGTCTGGACGTCGCTGGCCGTCCACACGGATGGGCCGGTGATTTCTGAGGTTTGCATCGATCCCAAGGTTTGCTCCCAGCTCTAGCCAATGTCGTTTCTCAAGCAATTTTTGATAGGCGAAAAATCGTGTGTGGCAAGTCTCGGCCAGCCCAGACGACGGCGTTGAGCCTGCTTTCTGCGGTGGATGAAGGTGCCGTTTCGCTGGACAGGCCGGATGCGCTTTGGGCATGTGTAAAGCCGGATTTCAGTTTGTCAGGGATGCATCAGTCATGGACGCCAAGACCAGTTTTGCGCAAGGCCAGCTGCGCTCGTTCATCGAGCGTATCGAGCGGCTTGAGGAAGAGAAGAAGGCGATTGCCGCCGACATCAAGGAAGTCTACGGCGAGGCCAAAGCGACCGGCTTTGACACCAAGATCATGCGCAAGGTGGTGACACTGCGCAAGAAGGACACCGCCGAGCGGCAGGAAGAAGAAGCGCTGCTGGACCTCTATCTGGGCGCGCTGGGCATGGTGGCGAACGATACGTCCGGCGGCGGTGACGACGCGGACGAGTAGGGAAGCAGACCCCTTTGTGTTCCGCCCGCCCGCCCGTCCGGGCGGCCGTCTGCTCGCGCACTGGCGATTTTGCTGTACGCAAAATCTTGTGCTGCCGCAGGGGGCGGGAGATTGCCTGACAGGTAGCAGCAAGACTCTTGTGATGCCACGCAGGGGTGCAAACGAAAACGGCTCCCGCCGGCGAGGCGAGAGCCGCTGAATGACAAGATGTGGCCTGAGGCTGTTACTGATTGCCGAAGGTCAGTGGCGCTTCGACCACTTTCAGGATCTCGGTTGCGCGGGCGTCAGACTGTTTCCACTGGGCCGGTGCAGCCTGGAAATTGCCCTTGCCGTTGCGGTTGACGACCTGGCTGTCACCCTTGGCCGAACGGTTGACGCCCATGGTGGCGGGCTCGGCACCTTCTTCCTCGTCAGAGCCGGTGAAGGCTGCGATCAGACGGGACAGGGCGGATTTCTCTTCGTTGTCGAGAGCC
>JAWVYF010000433.1:0-1948 GCA_033722845.1 Anderseniella sp.
GGCTGATCAACAAGGGCAAGAGCAAGCGAAGACTTTCCGCTGCCGGGAGGACCGGTCAGCAACACCCCGGCAATGTCCTGTCCGCAGCGAAGTTCAACCGCCGTGGCATGAACCAGCACCCCCGGGTGTTTGCCACTCATGATTTGCGTTTGCTGGCATTGGCGTCAGACGGCATGGCCGGCAAGCGAACAGTAAACCGTGCGCCCAGGATGACTGGCTGGTCGCCCGGCGCTGATGGCTCGGACTTCCGGTTCGACGCGGTAATGGTACCGTTGTGGGCTTCCACGATCTGCCGCGAAATCGACAGGCCGAGGCCCGAGTTCTTGCCGAACGCGTTTTCCGGGCGGTCGGTGTAGAAGCGCTCGAAGATACGTTCAAGGTTGGCAGGCGGGATGCCGGGGCCTTCGTCCTCCACGAGGAACTGAACCTGTTTCGGCGTACGGCGCAGGGTCACCGTCACAACACCGTCCGGCGGCGAGAACGACATGGCGTTTGCAATCAGATTGCGGGCGACCTGGCCCAGCCTGTTATCGTGGCCAAGTACCCGGTAAGCGGACTTGCCGTTGATACCATCAGGCAGCGGCTCAACTTTCAGCTTCACGCCCGGCTGGCCTTCCCGCCGCGTTTCATTGGCGAGCTCGACGAAGGTCTGCAACAGCTCGAGAACATTGATCGGGCCGGACTCCCCGCGGGCCAGTTCAGCGTCGAGGCGCGAGGCGTCGGAGATGTCTGAGATCAGGCGGTCGAGACGCTTCACGTCATCCTTGACGATGGCAACCAGCCGCTCGCGCTGTTCGGGCGTGCGGGCATACTCGATCGTTTCCACCGCCGAGCGCAGCGACGTCAGCGGGTTCTTCAGCTCGTGGGCAACGTCTGCCGCGAATGCCTCAATGGCCTCGATGCGGTCATACAGCGACTTGGTCATGTCGCGCAGCGAACCGGAAAGATGGCCGATCTCGTCGCGGCGAGTCGAGAAATCCGGAATCTCCAGGCGCTTGGTATTGCCCCGGCTCACAGCTGCAGCTGCACTCGACAGCCGCCGGATCGGCTCGGCAATGTGGCCCGCCATCAACAGCGACAGCATGATGGTGACCAGCGCGGTGAACATGAAGATGAACAGGATGATGCGCAGGTCTTCGCGCAACACCGCATCGATTTCGCCACCCGGCGTGGTCAGCACCAGCGCGCCCTGTACCGCGCGAAAGCGTTGTACCGGCACAGCAACAGCGACGATGATTTCCTTCTTCTTGTTGACCCGGACAACCGAAACAGACGCACCGTTGAGCGCTGCCCTGATCTCTTCGAAGTCGGTGCCGTTGTTGGCCGCATACTCCTTCTGCTGGTTGTAGCCAATAGCAAAGAACCACTCGTTCAGCTTGGTCCAGAACTGGTCGATCAGCGGTTGGTCGACCTTGCCCTGCAGCGGCGGCAGGTTGATGCGAAGCACCTCGCCACGGCCATAGAAATAGCGGCTGTCGACAATCATCGCGCCATCCTTGTCGAACAGATGGGCGCGGATATCGGTGTTCTGCACCAGGCGGCGCAACACCGGACCGGCACGGTCGGGATCGATCAGGAAGTCGGTGCGAGCCTGATTGGTCGCACCGGCCGCTGCCGGGTTGAGCTGCTGTTCGATAAGCCGCTCGGGATCGATAATGAGCTGATCGCTATCGGTCGCAACGGCAGAACCAACGGCAGCCGCCATAATCTGCGCCTGGGTCATCAGGCTCTGCACCCGCGCATCGATCAGGCTCTTGCGGCTTTCGCTGAAGAACAGGATGCCCAGCACAAGAATGACCAGGCCGACCAGGTTGATGATCAGGATACGGCTTGTAAGGTGGGCCGGCGCATATCGGTGCCACCAGGCAACAGGCGGCAACGATACCTCGTCTGCGGCGTCGTCGTTCAGCCGCGCATCATCGCCCGGCACGCGGTTGCGCGCCTTCAC
>JAWVYF010000434.1:0-1947 GCA_033722845.1 Anderseniella sp.
CCGTTGGGCTGCATCACCATGGGGGCCGGCACCAGCGGGACCTGCTCAACCGGCAGCTGCTGCCAGCCGGCTGCCCGGGTTGCGGCATAGTCGGCCGCCGCACTTACTCTGATCGAACGCAAAATTCGTGTCTCTTCGGATCATCTGTTGATGGTTTCAACATAGGCGGACGCAGGCCCCTTGCACAGGGCCAACATGGCCAGTGCGACCATCGGACAGACCGGGTCAGGCCGGCTTCTTGTTGAGCGAACGGTAAGCACGGATGACCTGGCTGTCATCGGCCTTGCCATAGCCGGCACCGGAGGCGGCCAGGAACATCTGGTGCGCTGCCGCCGACAAGGGCAGACCGTGGCGCGCCGCACGGCCATGGTCGAGCACGATTCCCAAGTCCTTGACGAAGATGTCAACGGCTGAGCGCACTTGCGGTGTCTCTTCAAGCATGCGGGGGCCACGGTCGTTGAGCATCCAGCTGGACGCAGCCGACACCGAAACAATGTCGAACACCGATTTCGGGTTCACACCCGCAGCTTCTGCCAACTGCAGGGCTTCGGCGGCGGCAGCGATATGCACACCGCACAGCAGCTGGTTGATCAACTTGGCGGTGGAGCCGGCCCCGTGGTCCTCTCCGACGTGGAACACGTTCTTGCCGACTATGTCGAGCACAGCGCGCGCCTTGTCGAATACATGAGCCGGGGCAGATGCCATGATGGTGAGTGAACCGCCTTCAGCGCCTGCCACCCCGCCGGATACAGGTGCATCGACCAGCGCAAGCTGGCGCTCGGCCAGCGCCTCTCCCAGAGCGCGGGCCTGGGCTGGCGGCTGCGTGCACGAGGCAATGACGCAAGCGCCGGGCGGCAGCGCGCCGGCAGCGGCACCTGACCCGAACAGGACGTCATGGGCCTGATCGCCATTGACCACCATGAGCACGAAATACTGTGCACCGTGTGCCGCCTCGGCAGCGCTGGCTGCAGCGCGGCCACCGGCAGCGGCCAGCGCATCCAGTGCTGCGGTGTTGAAGTCAAAGCCCGAGACGTCATACCCGGCCTTCACCAGGTTGACCGCCATCGGCAGGCCCATGGCACCCAGGCCGACAAAGCCGATTTTCATGATGGAAACTCCCTGTAACCTGCACAACAAAGAAAGCCCGGCCAATGCATCACGCACGGGCCGGGCCGATCAATGCAAAAATGCCGTCATGCTCAGCCGGCGTTCTTCAGCTCCAGCCGGCGCGCATGCAGTATCGGCTCGGTGTAGCCAGACGGCTGCTTGCGGCCTTCGAACACCAGATCACAGGCCGCCTTGAAGGCGATGGAGTTTTCGAAGTCGTCTGCCATCGGCTTGTAGTCCGGGTCGTGGGCATTCTGCTTGTCGACCACGGCAGCCATCTTCTTCATGGCCTTCATGACCTTGCCCCGGGTGACCACCTTGTGGCGAATCCAGTTGGCCAGGTGCTGTGAGGAAATGCGCAAGGTGGCGCGGTCTTCCATCAGGCCCACATCGTTGATGTCCGGCACCTTGGAGCAACCGACGCCCTGGTCGATCCAGCGCACCACATAGCCGAGAATGCCTTGTGCGTTGTTCTCGATCTCGTTCTGGATTTCCTTGCGGTCCCAGTTGGGATTGGGCGCAAGCGGGATGGACAGAATGTCTTCGAGCTTTGCCTTGGGCCGCTTCTTGAGCTCTGCCTGCACCTCGGCGACATTGACCCGGTGATAGTGCGTGGCGTGCAGGGTGGCCGCGGTTGGCGACGGCACCCAGGCGGTGTTGGCCCCGGCCTGCGGATGACCGATCTTCTGCTCCAGCATGGCGGCCATCATGTCCGGCATGGCCCACATGCCCTTGCCGATCTGGGCATGGCCCGGCAGGCCGCACTCAAGACCCACATCCACATTCCAGCGCTCATAGGCGTCGATCCAGGTGGATGCCTTCATGTCGGTCTACTTGATC
>JAWVYF010000435.1:0-1945 GCA_033722845.1 Anderseniella sp.
ACCATCGCGAACAATGCGGCAGACAACTTCATCCTGCTGATCATCGACAACGGATCATATGGTTCGACGGGCGATCAGCCGACCTATGCCGGCCTCAAGACATCGCTGGCCAAGGTGGCGGAAGCCTGTGGCTGCGAGAACGTGGTGGAGTGTTCCGCCGAGGATACTGCAAAGGCAATGGAAGCTGCGCTGAAGGCCAACCAGATGACCATCATCGTGTCGAAGTGCCAGTCCGGCAACATTCCGGTGCCGGTGATCGAACTGGATGCGCCAGTCATCCGCCATCGCTTCATGGAAGAGGTCAAGCGCCGCAACGCATGAGTGTTGGCGAACATGCCACAAAACAAAAAGCCCGGCTGCAAATCGATTGCGCCGGGCTTTGACTTGTCGTGTGGCTTCTGCCGGATCAGTTGATGGCGACCAGCTCGATATCGAAGTTCAGGTCCTTGCCGGCCAGCGGATGGTTTGCATCCAGCGTAACTGTCTGCTCATCGGCTCCAACCACGGTTACCGGGATCACCTGACCGTCTGGAGACTGCATCTGCAGCCGCATGCCGGGTTGAACTTCGATTTCCGGCGGGATCTGGTCGCGCGGAATGGCCTGTTGCATTTGCGGGTTCACCTCGCCATAGGCTTCGGCAGCGGGGATGTTGACGGACTTCTTGTCGCCAACAGCCATGCCGGGAAGTTCCTTGTCGAGACCGGGGATGATCTGCCCGCTACCGACTTCGAACTGAAGGGGGTCGCGGCCTTCGGATGAGTCGAACGTGGTGCCGTCGTTCAGTGTGCCGGTATAGTGAATGCGCACGGTGTCGCCCGCTTTGACCTGGGTCATGAGTTACTCTCTGCTTTGAAATGAATGGATGAGGCCGCGTCAGTGGCGGGTACTCGTGAGGCCGCAGCAGTCAGCGCTGCATTGGCCTCCTGGCGAATGCGCAAAGCATAGGGATTGCAGCCTGGGCCGTAAAGGGCAGGGAGGTCAGCCGTTCAGCTTCTTTGCCACGTCAAGCGCAAAATAGGTCAGGACGCCGTCGGCACCGGCGCGCTTGAACGAGTGCAGGGCCTCGATCACAACCTTCTCGCCGTCCAGCCACCCGCGTTCGATTGCCGCCATCAGCATCGCGTACTCGCCAGACACCTGATAGGCGAATGTGGGTAAGCCAAAGGTGTCCTTCAGCCGTGTCACCACATCCAGATAGGGCATGCCCGGCTTGACCATGATCATGTCGGCACCTTCGGCGATGTCGAGCTCGGCCTCGCGAAGGCACTCCTCCACGTTGGCGAAGTCCATCTGGTAGGTCTTCTTGTCGCCGCGCAGCGTGCCGGACGAGCCCACGGCATCGCGAAACGGCCCGTAAAACGCTGACGCATATTTGGCGGTGTAGGACATGATCATCACGTCCTGCAAACCAGCTTGTTCGAGGGCGGAACGGATGGCGGCGACGCGGCCATCCATCATGTCCGAAGGGCCGATCACGTCGCAACCGGCCTCTGCCTGAATGAGTGACTGGCCAACGAGAATTTCCACCGTCTCATCGTTGAGAATGCGGCCGTCCTGCAGAAGGCCGTCATGGCCGTGGTCGGTATAGGGGTCGAGCGCGACATCGGTCATGATGCCAATATCGGGCACCGCGTCCTTGATGGCGCGCACAGCGGTGCACACGAGGTTGTCCTTGTTGAGTGCTTCGCGGCCGTCAGAGGTTCGCTTGTCACGCGGAGTGTTCGGAAATACCGCGATCAGCGGAATACCGAGGCTGTGTGCTTCTTTCGCCTCCTTCACGGCGCGGTCAATGGTAAAGCGTTCCACACCCGGCATCGAGGTGACTGGTTCGGTCTGGTCGACACCAGGCATTACAAAGATCGGCCAGATCAGGTCTGACGGGGTCAGGTGAGTTTGCCGGACAAGGCGGCGCGACCAGTCGGCCTGGCGCGTACGCCGCAACCT
>JAWVYF010000436.1:0-1944 GCA_033722845.1 Anderseniella sp.
ATGACCCAGCTGTTTAGTGAAATCGGCAAAATCCGCAACCTTGAATTCGTCTACCCGGTGATGGACTTGCGCACCCGGCGCACACCCCACGCCACAAAGACGATCACAACCGGGATTGATGCAGCTGTCACGATCAGGTCGCTCACCGGCAGAAGGCCGGCTTCCTTCGCGCCCTTGGCCAGGTACCCGATCAGACCGACGATGTAATAGGTGATCGCGGCAATCGACAGGCCCTCCACCGTCTCCTGCAACCGCAGCTGCAGCTTGGCGCGCCGGTCCATGCTTTCCAGCAAGGCCTGGTTTTGCTTCTCGCGGCTGATCGCCACCCGCGTCGACAGCATCTGCGTTGCCCGCGACACCCGCTCCGACACAGTATCAAGCCGCTTGGCAACCGCCTCGCAGGTGCGCATCGCCGGCGCAAGCCGCCTGTCAGTGAACTCCGCAAACGGCTGCAAACCCTCAATACGCTCTTCACGCAGCTCCGAGATGCGCAGCGCTACAAGATCTGCATAGGCCCGCGCAGCAGAAAACCTGAACTGTGTGGCGGTGTGCTCACGCACCACGTCGGCATGCAGCAACGTCAGCCGGTCCAGCAGCTCCGGCTCGTCTGTCTCGCCCGCCTCGCGCATCGCACTGGTAATTTCGCCCAGCTCTCCTTCAAACCGTGAAAGGCCCGGCATCAGCTTGCGCGCCACCGGCAGCGTCAGCAGCGCCAGCACCCGGTAGGTGTCCACCTCCAGCAGCCGCTGCACGGTACGTCCGCGCTGGCGCGGCGTCATGGCTGAATGCTGTACCAGCATGCGGCCGAACCCGTCGGCATGAATGCGGAAGTCGGTGAACGCACGCCCCGCCCCGCCAGACACCGCCGAGCCAACCAGCGGATTGCCGGCAAAATATTTCTGCGACAGCTTTTCCTCATCCGGCTTGCCGCGCGGCGCCGGCATCAACTCGACATGGTTGGCCACCAGCACTTCGCCCTTCAGCGACTTGAGCCAGCCATCCGGCACCGCTTGCAGTGCGGTCTTCTCAAACAGCTGGTTGACGCCAGTCGCCGGCACCAGAAACCAGTAGCGGGTGAACTCCGTATGCCGCTCCCACTTCAGCCGGAACGGCCCCAGGTCAGCGCTGAAATGGTTGGCAGACGCCCCCGGTGCCGCCACGCCGTACTTGCCGCAAAGCTCGCGCAGCGGCGCCATGTCCAGCTCGCCGAACAGCACCAGATAGCTGATCCGCATGCGCTCGTTCAGCGCTTCGGGCGGGCGCGCGTGCACCTCGTTGTTCAGCGCCATGCGGTCGGGGTGATTTCCCGGCAGTGTCAGTCCGGCTGTCATGGCTGTCGCGCGCCTTGTACCTGTTGCACGTGCAATCTGCCGCAGAGTCTACCAACACCACCGCTGGATGAAAGCCGCCGTACTGACGCACCAGACTTTGCCCACATTTGCCGCTAGTGTGTTGTCCTCGTCACGTCTTGCCAACACCGGAGCCCCTCACGCCATGCACCGTCAACTGCTCGCCGCCGCTGTCACCATCGCCACCCTTTGCACCCCTGCCCTGGCGGCCGATACGCCCCGGCGCACCCTGTCCCTCACCGGCCAGGCAGAAGTCACCGCCGCGCCCGACATGGCCGTCATTTCCGCCGGCACCGTCAGCGAGGCAAAGACCGCCCGCGAGGCCCTCACCGCCAACAATGAAGCCATGGCCACGGTCATCGCCACAATCGAGGCCGCGGGTGTGGCGAAGAAGGACATCCAGACATCCAACTTCTCGGTGCAGCCGAAATACCTCTATCCCAAAGCCCCGGCCGGCGGCGAACAGCAGCCGCCGCGCATTGTGGGCTACACCGTATCCAATTCGGTGAGCGTCATCGTCCGCGACCTCAACAAGCTTGGCACCATCATGGACGCGGTTGTGTCATCCGGTGTCAACCAGATGAATGGCCTGAGC
>JAWVYF010000437.1:0-1935 GCA_033722845.1 Anderseniella sp.
AGTAGGCGGTTTGGGCCGCGCTCTCGCGGTGCCCAGGTACAGCCGGGAGTTCAGATACTGCTGCAATAGAAACCGCGACAATACCCCGATGGCTGCTGCCAGCGGCACCGCCAGCAGGATGCCGGCAAAGCCGAACAGGTAGCCGAAGGCCAGCAGGGCGAACATCAGCCACACCGGATGCACGCCAATGGAGCTGCCGACCAGTTTGGGGCTGAGGAAGTTACCCTCGACAAACTGCCCGCCAGCGAAAATCGCAGCAATGATGAGGATTTGCACCCAGTCAGGCCAGAACTGCACCACCGCCGTGGCAATGGCAAGAATGCCGCCAATCACCGCGCCGAAGTACGGGATGAAAGACAACAGCCCCGCCGTCAGCCCGATCAACAAGCCGAAGTTCAGACCGGCAGCAATGAGCGCAACCGCATAGAAAATGCCGAGGATGAGGCACACGGTCCCCTGCCCGCGGATGAAACCGGCCATCGCCGCGTTGATGTCACGGGCTATGGAGCGCACCGTCTCAACATGTTCGCGCGGCACCCAGCTGTCGATCTTGGCGACCATGCGATCCCAATCGTTGAGCATGTAGAAGGTCACGAGCGGTGTGATGACAAGCAGCGACACCATGTTGAACACCACGTTGGCGCCACTGAGAATGGACTGCACAATCTGTGCAACCCAGCCCGCGGCCTTGGTGGCAATCTCTGTGGCAGAGCCTGGCAGAGCCGTTTCGGTGCGGTTCAGTGCCGACTTCACCCAGTCCGGCGCATTCTCGTTGAACAACCGGATCAGCGTCGAGACGTCATCAGGCAACCGCGCCGCAAAACGGCCTATCTGGTCGCTGATCACCGGCACCAGCAACAGCAGCCCCGCCACAAGCAAGAGCCCGCTGGTCAGCACAATCACCAGCGTAGCGGCCAACCTGGGCAACTTCAGCCGTTCCAGCGCATCGGCCACGGGATCGAGGAAATAGGCCAGCACGATACCGGCCAGGAAAGGCAGCATGATCTCGGCAAACAGCCACATGAAGGCAATGATCGCGCCAAGCACGATCAGCCATATGGAAACCTGCCGTTGAATAGTCATGACCAGTCCAGCCTTGCCTTTCAGTGCGCCCGTTTCAACGCGACCCTTGCGCCGGGGGCGCGGCATCACCACCGCCATTTGCCATATGTTCTAGCCAGTCACGCAGATAAACCGCAAGAGATGCTGCCGTCAGCAGTCCGGTCAGGACCGTAGCTGCTGTCCGGATATCTTGCGGGACCGGCGCGATTGCAAGTCCGCCAAGCACCAGCGCAACCAGCAGTATCTGCATGGTGGTGTTGGCCTTGGACAGCATGTTTGGCTCCATCTTCATCGGCTTGTCCAGAACCCAGGCGAGCATCACTGCGCCAACAATCGCAACGTCGCGGCTGACCACCAGGATGACCAGCCAATTCGGCAGGTGATCGAAGATGCCAAGCAGCACATACATGGCGACCAGCATGACCTTGTCTGCCAGGGGATCGAGATAAGCGCCCAGTTCCGAGCGCTGGTTGAATTGCTTGGCGACGAACCCGTCCAGCGCATCAGACAAACCAGCCAGCAGGAACAGAAAGAATGCCGGCTGATAGGCTTCGGCAAACAGCAGCCACACGATGGCTGGCACCATGAAAATGCGCGCGATGGTAATGAAGTTGGGCAGCGTCATCGAACGGCGCCCGGGCAGCGGATCAGTTGGTCTGCAGCACCCATGTTCCACCCACGTTCTGAAGCACAAGTCCTGCTTGCCACAAGGCCTGACGCAACTGCTCGAAGCTGCTTACATAAGACAACTGAACAATAGCGCCACCTTGCGAAATGGTCGAGATATCAACGCCCGACACGCCAGGCGTGGCCAGAATGCGCGATCGCAGCGCCGACCACTCGTCGTTGGTGAAGAAGGAAACGGCAACCGGC
>JAWVYF010000438.1:0-1930 GCA_033722845.1 Anderseniella sp.
CTGCTGCATGTAGCAGCTCAGCACGCAGTCGCATGGATGGCGCAATGCCAGCAGGAACTTCGCCTTCGGAAACAGTCTGTATACCAGCCCGGCTTCAACCATGTTGAGCGGCATCTTGTTGATGAGAATACGCGCTGCGTCGCCATCAGGCCGGAAACTTTCCAGCCGCTCCAGGTATAGCGATTGCAGTTCGCTCAGTTGCGCCGCGTCTAACGTGGAAAGGCCCGTCAGGTCATCATTCAGCATCTTGCGGGCTGCGGTTATCACCGGGCTCAACACGGGTTGCTCTTCCAGCACGCTGACCTTTGAATGGCTCATCAAGATGGTGTCGAGCAAGGTCGTGCCTGAGCGCGGGAAGCCGACCAGCAGTACAGGTTCCTCGTTGCTGTGCAGCCCTTGCACCTCACTCCAGCTATTGACCCAATCTCGTGAGAACAACGCAGATTGCCGCTGCATGCGCTCGTCAAACGCGTCGCGCTCGGCCATCCGTCCGCCATAGGCTGCTGCACCAAGCTGGTTTGCGGTCGAGAAACAGCCAAACGCGGTGTCTGTGTTGCCCAACTGGTCATTCAGCTTGCCGAGCAGTTCCGCATGGGCAATGGCGTAGTCCGTCCCGTAGTCGCCGGGAGCGGTTACCGCAGCGAGCCTGTCGAGGGCGGCGTCCAACAGCTTGTTCTCTCGCAGCACATGCGCATCAGCAAGGGCGACAAAAGCATCGTTCTCGCCAAGATGCGAACTGGCCTCGCTTACCAGCCGTGCCAACCCGTCCACATCATTGCGCCGGCGCAGGGCGTCGAAGCGCACCCGCCAGAACCGGGTATCAGCCGGATTGCGCTGCAACTGCGAGCGGGCCAGGGCGTCTGCCTCGTCGTGATGATCTTCGCTGCTGAGACTAAGAGCCAGTCCGAGCGCTGCCTCCGTGTCTTCCGGGTTGGCTTTCACCAACGCCCGGAAACCGTCAGCTGCCTGCGTGAACTGGCTAACGTCTTGCAGGCTAACGCTGAGATTGTAGATCACATCGCGGTCACCGGGTGCAAGTTTCAGTGCCTGCCTGAAGGCCGCGATGGCTTCGTTGTAGTCACCCTTGCGGCGCAAGGCTGTGCCAAGGTTGTAGTGGGCATCGACCATGCCCGGTGACAGCTCAATGGCTGCGCGTGCTGCCCTGATCGCCTCGTCCAGCTCGCCTGCGGCCTCAGCTGCCGCCGAGTGCACATTGTGGACCATTGCAACCTTCGGGGCGGCGGACGACACCTGCCGGGCCAGGTGCAGGCTTTGCTGGAGCTGGCCGGCTTCATTCAGTCGAACGACGTGCGCCAGGGCATCGTCTAGTGACATTTTCTGGCGTGCCATCGATTGCTCTCCCGCTGTTTGCCTGAAACGAAACAAGGGCCAGCGCCGAAACACTGACCCTTGTTACTAATGGTCGGAGTGGCGAGATTCGAACTCACGACCCCCTGCTCCCGAAGCAGGTGCGCTACCAGGCTGCGCTACACTCCGATAAGGCTGATGCGGGCCGGGTTATAGCGCCGTCAGGAGGGCTGTGCAAGTCATCTCAAAAGCCATCATGCAGCCGTTGCAGGCAGCATCCGGAATCAGTATGTTGCGCCTCCAGCCAGCAAGCGTTATCAACCGTGTGCAGGCAGTGTTGGGGCGTAGCCAAGTGGTAAGGCAGCGGTTTTTGGTACCGCCATGCGCTGGTTCGAATCCAGCCGCCCCAGCCATCCAATTCAGGCCGCGCGTCAATGACTTCCCCCGATACCAAACCCGCCGGAGACGAGCAGATGCCCATGGTCCGGCTGGTGCTGGCCGTTCTGCTTCCGTTCTCGCTGTGTTACTTCCTGTCTTACCTTTATCGCGCGGTGAATGCGGTCATCGCCCCCAATCTGGTGGCCGATGTCGGGCTCGATGCAAGTGAACTCGGTTTGCTGAC
>JAWVYF010000439.1:0-1917 GCA_033722845.1 Anderseniella sp.
CAACTTCCGGCTCTTGTTTAAGCGCAAACATTTGGGTCCCCACCTCGTTACGCGAACTTACAAACTGGCGCTGATTGTCGGCGGGCAAGGTTAACGGCGAGTTGCGCAGGCGAAGAAAATTTTTCGGGCGCTCCAGCGCTACTCGGCAGCGGCAATCCGGTCACTGTCTTCTGCCTGCCACTTGAGGGCCAGGTTGTGGATACCCTTGAGCACGCTCTTGAGCTCGTGACCGCGTGGCGTGAGTGAATAAGTCACGGTGGGCGGCACCGTTGGCTGGTAGTCGCGATGCACCAGGCCCGCCTCTTCCAGCATCCGCAGGCGTTCCGTCAGCACCTTGGATGAAATGCGCGCCATGCGCTTCTTCAACTCGCCAAACCGCAGCTCGCCTTCGTTCTCCAGCAGCCACAGAATGTAGGTCGTCCACGGCCCCATGATGAGCCGCAGGATCTCATCCATCGGGCAGCATCCGGTGTGTTTGGTGTTCGGCATGGCAACCACCTTTGCTTTCCATCCAGTTCTTTAGTTACCTCAAAGTACCTACTTTTCAAAAGAAACTAAAGCACTTATTTGAACTGGCACCGATAACTCAACAAGCAACGGGCATCGCCCTGCCCTGACCATCATGGAGCCAGAACAATGACCGATATCGCAATTCTTTACTTCTCCGGCTACGGCCACACCGTCAAGCAGGCTGAGGCGCTTGCGGAAGGCGCAAAGTCTGTCAGCAGCACCAATGTTCATGTGCTGCGCATTGACGAGAACGGCGAGCTGCCGGACGGCGGCTGGGATACGCTCAAGGCCGCAAAAGCCATAGTTTTCGGCAGCCCGACTTATATGGGCGGGCCCGCCTGGCAATTCAAAAAGATTGCTGATGCCTCGTCCAAGCCGTGGTTCACCCAGGAATGGAAGAACAAGATAGCAGGCGGCTTCACAACCTCTGCCACCACCAATGGCGACAAGGGCTCGACCATTTCCTATTTCGTGACGTTTGCGATGCAGCACTCGATGATCTGGGTGGGTACCGGCGTCATGCCGGCCAACGCCAAGGCCAACGGCCCGGACGATGCAGGCTGGACCGGCGGCATGACCGGTGCGCTTGCCATAGCCCCCTCCGATGCCTCACCGGAAGAAGGCGCTGCCAAGGGTGACATCGAAACCGCCCGGCTCTACGGCGTTCGCATAGCCGAGATGGCAGCAAAGCTGGCCTAACCCATCCGCTTTGCCACTTCGATCGCCGCCGTCACCGTGATGACGGCGATCGCGGTGGATATCACGATTGCGGAAGAGCATCGGCGCACCGCCACGCCATAGCGTTCGGCAATCACGAACACGTTGCTGGCAACCGGCATGGCTGCCAGCACAAGTCCCATGCCGGCGATCTTCGGCCCGACGTTCAATGCCCACATGGCCGCGAAAAGCAGCGCCGGGTGCGCCACCAGCTTCAAACCGCTCATCAGGGCCACCTGGCCCATATTGCCTTCCACCTGCCGGCCGGCCAGCGACATGCCAAGCGCAAACAGCGCGGTTGGAGCAGCGGCTGCACCGAGGAATGTGATCGTGCGGTCGAGAGGACCCGGCAGCTGAAAGCCACTCAAAGAGACCGCAAGCCCTGCGAGAATCGACAACAGGAACGGATTGATCAGCGCGCCCTTGATGGCCGCAACGGCCTTCGATGCCCCGGAGCCTGCGCCTCCGCCTTGTGCTTCAAGGATCAGGATTGACAGCGGAATGATCAGGATCAGGTCCACCACAAGGGCGGCTGCAAGTGGGGCGGCGCCTGCCGGACCAAATGCCTCGAGAAGCAGCGGCAGACCGAGAAACCCGATATTGCCGATCGCAGCACCCTGCCCCATCACCGCCAGTTCTCCCGCGCGCTCGGCAAACAGCACCCGCGTCAGCAGCGCGGACACCGCGAAG
>JAWVYF010000440.1:0-1881 GCA_033722845.1 Anderseniella sp.
GACCAGTTCGCCACCAATCGCGCGGGCAGTGTCCGCGATCATGCCGGTCGTTGCCACGATCGACAGTCTGCCTTCAGCGGCAATAGCGGCCCTTGGAGCGAAGGCCGCACCCAATGCGGCGGCTCCAATCGACCTGAGGACACTCCGTCGAGACGCGATCATTTTCTCCACCTTTAATGAGAATAATTCTCAATCTCACCTAAAGATGCGATTCATTCGCAATAAGTCAAGAGATCGGCAACCTCCAAAGCAAACCACGAGACGAATCCGCCTGCGGCGCGCACCAGACACTTGCCATACGTTTTGCCGACGTTTGGCATACGCCTTGCCGACCCGATTTCCATTGGCATTTCAGATGCCTGCGCTTTAGGGACTCTGAGGACTCACAAAAATCGGGCGTTGCAGCAACATCCCGTTAACTCTGAAGCGAACGCGCACGACACTTGACTCGGCACACGCCTGGTTCCATCACGGTTCTGCTTCGGTTCCGTTCCCCATGAACGGATAAAAGGGAACGCGGTCAGGGTCATTCCCAATTCCGCGACTGCCCCCGCAACTGTAGGCGGTGAGCAAGGCCGACTGACGCCACTGGGGCTCCAGAACCCCGGGAAGGCCGGCCAAGCCAGGACCCGCGAGTCAGGAGACCTGCCGAGGCGCTCACCCAGTCCGGGGCGCGGGGCGCGCGTACGGGCTACGGACATTCCGGTGTGGTGACTTGAAATTCACCGTTCGGAATCAGGACCTTCCGAACACACACGCGAGAGTGACCGGGATGGCGATGGCCGGCACCGAGAATAAACGGATTGCAACCGGGAGGCCCCCGGTCCTTTATCCCGTTCTGATCAGTCTTTGCTGTATCGGCTTTATTGCGTCGCTTATCACCGGACCTGCCGAGATTTCCCCTCTGGATGCGCTTTCGTCGCTATTCAGTGACACCGACGGGCCCGAGAGCGACATAATGCGCAACATCCGCCTGCCCCGCGCCGTTCTGGGCGCAATGGTCGGCGCCAGCCTCGGCCTCACGGGTGCCGCGATGCAGGGACTCCTTCGCAACCCTCTTGCCGAACCAGGACTGATCGGCGTCTCCTCCTTTGCGGCCCTTGGGGCGGTCATCTCCCTCCAAACCGGCCTCGCCGCCAGCTTCGCTCTCGCACTGCCGCTTGCCGCTTTGGTCGGAGCAGGCCTGTCCGTGGCGCTCCTGGTGCTGCTTGCTGGGCCGCGCGGTTCTTCGTTGACGCTCATCCTTGCCGGCATCGCAATCAGCGCGCTCGGCGGAGCACTGACGACACTGGTGCTGAACCTCTCTCCAAACCCATTCGCTGCCAGCGAGATCGTCTTCTGGATGATGGGATCACTGGCCGATCGGTCCTGGACCCATGTCTGGCTGGCACTGCCTCTTATGGCCGCGGGCTGGGTGGCACTCATGGCGAGCGGTAGGGGCCTCGATGCCCTGACCCTTGGCGAAGACGCTGCCACGGCACTCGGCATCCGCATATCCCACCTGCGGACCCTGGTTGTCGCTGGGACAGCAGCGGCAATCGGAGCGGCAACAGCCGTGACTGGTGCTGTAGGTTTTGTTGGTTTGGTGGTGCCGCATGTTCTCAGACCATTCGTGGGCGGCGCACCGGGGCGACTTTTGCCTGCGTCAGCCCTTGGAGGTGCGGCCATGGTCTTGCTGGCAGACGCCGCCGTCGAGACGATTCTGCCGGACCGGAACCTCAAGCTTGGCGTACTTACCGCCCTTGTGGGTGCACCCGTGTTCCTGCACCTCGTTTTCCGAACCCGGAGGGCAGGTCTGTGAACGGAATAAGGATCGAAAACCTGTCGGTGCGCCGCGGCCAGACTGCAGTTCTGGAGCAGATAACACTGGCTTTAGAACCC
>JAWVYF010000441.1:0-1879 GCA_033722845.1 Anderseniella sp.
ACCCAGAAGGGCATCAAGATCGACCACGAAGTGATGCCGGACACCAACCACTTCTTCGAGGGCAAGATTCCGGAATTGACCGAAATCTGCGCCACCTATCTCGACAAGCGGCTGAAGCAGGATCTGAAGGAAGACTGAGGCGATCAGGCAGCATTAAGCGGCTTGATCTTCGACACGTCGACTGATTTCTCCGCAACAACCATGTCGAAATTGGTTTGGAGATTCATCCAGTAAGCTGGCGTGGTGCTGAACACACGAGCCAGACGGATCGCCGAGTCTGGCGTCATGCCGGTGGCGCCCTTGACGAGGCGCTCAATGCGGGTGCGCGGCACACCCATCCGGCGGGCAAGCGCGATTGCACCCATGTTCAATGGATCGAGGTACAGCTCCTTGAGCACCTCGCCCGGGTGCATCGGGTCTTTCAGAATGCTCATCTTTCCGATCCCTTACTCATGGTAGTCCACGATTTCGACGTTGGCTGGTCCGTTTGGCGTCCAGACAAAGCACACACGCCATTTGGCATTGATCCTGACCGAATGCTGTCCCGCCCTATCACCGCCTAGAACTTCGAGATGATTACCGGGAGGAAAGCGCAGGTCCTCCAACACCACCGCCGCATCAAGCGCCGAAAGCATTGCCCTCGTACGCCTTACAAGATCACTCGGGAAACCTTTGCCAAATATGCCCTCCACAGCGTTGGCTGCGAGCTTTCCCTTAGTGCTCTGTATCATTGCAAGCATGTATCACAATATGATACAAACATCAAGTCGTGGCATATTGATGCGCTTTGACTATCGAGCCTCAAACACCACCCCACCCGTCACCGGCTCGCTGACGCCCGTCGTCGTCGGCCAGGTCAGAGGCAGGCCGCGAAGGCTGCGCACCGCCAGATAGGCCCAGGCTTCCGCCTCAATGGCGTCGCCGTCCACGCCGATGGCCTCGGCCGGGACGACTGGCGCATCGACCAGCGAGGCGAGACATTCCATCAGGAAGCGGTTCTTGCGCCCGCCGCCGCAGATGACCCAGTATTTGGGCTGCTCATGCGCCCAGGTGGCAGCATCGGCAATGGAGTGCGCGGTAAACCAGGCAAGCGTGGCCGCGCCATCCGCCGCTTCCAACCCCTGAACCTCGTCCAGTGTGAAGCTGCCCCGGTCGAGTGATTTCGGCGGGCGCTCCTGAAAGAAGGCGTGCGCGCGCAGCCGTGCCAGCGCGTGATCGTCCACGATTCCGGTTCGTGCCAGTGCGCCGTCAATGTCCACGGGCTTGCCGGTGTGACCGAAGCACCAGTCGTCCATCAGCGCATTGCCGGGGCCGGTATCGAAGGCCAGCAATGAACCGTCTCCCTCAACGAAGGTCACGTTGCCCACCCCGCCGATGTTGACGAACGCCACCGGCTGGTCCGGCACCTTGTGGGCAAGTGCTGCATGATACGCAGGCGCCAGCGGTGCGCCCTGTCCGCCATGGCTCATGTCGTTTGCCCGCATGTCGGCAACAACACGGCAGCGGGTCAGGTTTGCCAGCAACTGCCCGTCACCCAGCTGAATGGTCAGGCCTGTCTCGGGCCGGTGCAGCACGGTCTGGCCGTGAAAGCCGATTACCGAGTCATCTGAATCGGTTAGCGCATGTTTCTGGCGGAAAGAATCAACTGCATCGGCGTGCCAACGGGTCAGATCGCGCTCGATGTCCGCCAGCTTGCCGGGCCGGGCCGTACGGTCGGTCAACCCGGCCGACAACTTCATTGCTTCGGCCAGGGTTTCGCGTTGGGCGGGGCTGTAGGCGAAGCTGTCGAACCCGTGCACCTCGGCGTGATGTTCGCCGTCGGTGACCATCCACGCCACGTCTATGCCATCCATCGAGGTGCCGCTCATCAGCCCTATCG
>JAWVYF010000442.1:0-1817 GCA_033722845.1 Anderseniella sp.
TGGCGCGCGCTGTCGGTCCGTCAGGACGGGTGATCGGCGTTGAGCCAAGTGCCGATATGCGCAAACCCGCGCTGGAGCGCTGCGCTCCCTATCCGGCAGTTGCAATCAAGGATGGGTTGGCTGACAACCTGCCACTTCAGGATGGTGAAGCTGACAAGGCAGTAGCGGTGCAGGTTCTGGAGTACCTGCCTGACATCCCTGCAGCCATGAGGGAGACACATCGTGTTCTTCGTCCCGGCGGCCGGTTCGTTGCAGTCGATACGGGGTTTGAAACGCTCGACTGGTTTTCCACGGACAAGGCGCGCATGAAACGCATGCAAGATGCGTGGAATCATCACTACACAGAGGCGAGGGTAGCTGCACTATGGTCCGGGCTGTGCGCAGATGCCGGTTTCTCTGCCGTTGAAGTGGAGCCATTTACGATCTGCGACACCAGCCTCAAGCCAGATGGACTGGCTTTCATGCTGCTTCATCTCATGTCGCGCTACGCCTGCGACAACGACCATGTGCCGCAAGAGGACGCACAGGCCTGGTTTGATGAACAGGTCGGGCTGGCGAAAGAGGGACGCTTCTTCTTTTCTCTGACCTACTACCGGATGAGCGCGATCAAGCTGAACTGAAGCACCTGACCGTAATTGAGAGTTGGAAAGCACCGATGAAATCGAAGTCCTTCCTGTTTGCCGTTTGTGCATCTGTGATGTTGGTGTCATCGGCCTCATCACAAGAAGTGGCATTCGTCATCAGGCACGCAGAGAAGGAGCCTGCCGGCAAAGATCCAGCCCTTACAGCGGCCGGCCGCAGCATGGCAAAAGACTGGTCAAGAATGCTGAAAGGATCCGGTGTCGACATTGTCATCAATACCGATGCCAGGCGTTCACGCGAGACTGGAAAGATCATTGCGAGTGAACTGGGTGTCGAGCAAGCGGAAGTCTCCATGGCTGATATTGCCGGGCTGTTCGATCTGCTCACATTCGATTATGACGATCAGAATGTATTGATCATTGCACACACAGAAACCATCCCGACGATCCTTTCCAGGATGGGAGTGCGGCACAAGGTTGATATTGCTACGGACGACTACAGCAACTTGTTTCTTGTCACTTCTACCGCAAAAGATGAGAAATCTCTGGTAAAGCTAAGGCTGCCTTAGTTGCTCACCTTCCTCTCGGCTCTTGAGCCGCATCTGCTGCCAAATCGGGTGGCTGCATGGGTGAAACGGTATTTCTGAGGTCAGCCAAGCGTCAGGAGCGGACATTCGCCGGTTACAGGCGAGGATAAGCTTTGTCCGCATGTCGTGCTGTTCACGGGCATCCGCAGCGAACAACCGCCTGGGGCTCATAGCAGACTTTTGATTGCTGAGGCCAAGGGAGCGGCGCAAGCCCCACAAATAAAAAACCTGAGCGAGTTTCCTCGCCCAGGTACGCTGATAGCTTTGGAGAAGCCGATTACGGCCGGCCGCCAGGACCGCCGCACGTTACGATATTAGTGAAGTTCGGGGTATCCAGGGTCGCGCCGCGGCGATCATTGTCCATCATCGAAGTTGCGCCCCAGTGATACGTGAAGCCAACCATGACAGTATGATCCGTCAGGTCTTGGCCTCCACGCTGCTGGAAGCAGTTGTCGCGATGGGTTCCCCGATAGCCGATGAAAACGTTAGAATCTCCAATAATCGGCAATCCACTGAGACGGGTGTCGTAGCGCGCTCCCCAACTCAAGACATCCACATCCCTGTTGGAAGATGCACCTTGCCCGCCTCCCACGCGATCCAGTGATGCGTAGGTGAATTCACCCTGGATACGACTATCCAAGTCGAAGAA
>JAWVYF010000443.1:0-1805 GCA_033722845.1 Anderseniella sp.
AATTCTTGCTGAGCGCTGTTGCAACTGCAGCGCTGCTTGTGCCGGGCAATGCCATGGCGGCGGGCGAACTCAACATCTTCAATTGGGGCAACTACACAAACCCCGAGCTCATCAAGAAGTTTGAAGAGAAGTACGACGTCAAGGTTACCGTCACCGACTACGACTCCAACGACACCGCACTGGCGAAAGTAAAGGCCGGTGGTCATGGCTACGACATCGTCGTGCCGTCGGCCTCTTACGTGCCGATCTGGATCAATGAAGGCCTGCTGATCGAAACCCGGCCGGACCAGATGGAAAACTTCAAGCACGTTGCCGATGAGTGGCGCGATCCGAAATGGGATCCGGGCCGCAAGTACACCGTGCCGTGGCAGTGGGGCACCGTGGGCATCACCGTGAACACTTCCGTTTACAAGGGTGACCCGAACACGTCGGCCGTCGTGTTTGATCCGCCGGAAGAACTGGTCGGCAAGATCAACGTGGCGCCTGAAATGGGCGACGTGATGGGCGTGGCACTTTACTATGTCGGGTCCGAGCCATGCACCACCGACAAGGAAGCGCTGAAGAAGGCCAGAGATTTGCTGGTGGCCGCAAAGCCCAAGTGGAAGTCGATGGACTATGGCATCATCGAAAAGTTTGCAGGCAAGGACCTGGCTGCTGCCCTGTACTGGAACGGCGCAGCCTTCCGCTCGCGGCTGAAGAACCCGGATGTGCGCTACGGCTATCCAAAGGAAGGCTATCCGCTGTGGATGGACTCCGTGGCCGTCCTGAAGGACGCCAAGAACGTCGAAAACGCAAAGCTGTTCCAGAACTTCATCATGGAGCCGGAAAACGCTGCCCTCATCTCGGCCTTCGCCCGCTATGCGAACGGCATCAAGGGCTCGGAGCAGTTCATGCCGGAAGACATGCGCGATGCGCCTGAAGTTGTGATTCCGGAAGAGCACAAGGCATCGGGTCACTTCATCGACACCTGCCCGCCGGAAGCCCAGAAGCTCTACACGGCCATCTGGACCGAGTTGCAGAAGTAACAACCAACAAACGTGCCGGGGCGGGAAACCTCCCCGGCATATTTCTTTCCGGATCAGACCGTGACGTCCAACACGATCATGCAAGGCATCCCCGCGCCGCCGGAGGCCCGCGTCCCCCGGCAGGACTGGGACCGCGCACCGTGGAACCGGTGGTCGTTTCACAACATTCGCGAAATCCTGCCCACCAAAGAGGTCTGGCGTGGATCCGGACCTGTCTGGCAACTGGACAGCGCTCAGCAGGATCTGGGCAGCATCTCTTTCAGGCTGTCCGACGGTGGTCAAACCACCGTTGCAGGCTGGCTCGATGATGATTTCACCGATGGCTTCATCGTCCTGCATCATGGCAAGATTGCTTACGAGCGCTACTTCACCACCATGACGGAGCGCAGCCTTCACCTGTCGCAGTCTGTCGCCAAGTCTGTCACAAGCGCGGTGGCAGGCATACTGGTTGGCCGCGGTTTGCTCGACCCCGAACAGCCGGTGACCGATTACCTGCCCGACCTCAAGCGCACCGCGTGGAAGGGTGCAAAGCTACGCCACGTGCTGGACATGACCACGGGCGTCCGCTTCGTTGAAGACTACGAAGCCCTCGACAGCGATATTGCCATGACCGACA
The DNA here is from genome assembly GCA_033722845.1 of Anderseniella sp. GTDB lineage: Bacteria > Pseudomonadota > Alphaproteobacteria > Rhizobiales > Aestuariivirgaceae > Anderseniella. The sequence continues at coordinate 1,642 of JAWVYF010000443.1, forward strand.
TCGCAACGGGGTGGAAACCGGCGCAAGGACGGCGCAAGGGGCCAGCCTGCGTGTGGGACCAGATCCTGGGTCTGAAACAACAAGTCCGGCCCCACGGCGAAACCTTCGAGTACCGCTCCATCGAGACGGACGTCCTGGCCTACTGCATGCAGCGGGTAACCGGC
>JAWVYF010000444.1:0-1793 GCA_033722845.1 Anderseniella sp.
GCTCGTTGATGGCCTGCATGAGCTCTTCGCGGGTATTCATCACGATGGGGCCATGCCAGGCCACCGGTTCGCGGATTGGTTTGCCCGTCACCAGCAGGAAGCGCACGCCTTCCGGGCCTGCCTGCACGAACACCTCATCACCGGTGTCGAAGCGAATGAGCGTGCGGTTGCCGGACAGGTCGCGGATGTTCAGTTCCTCGCCCTGGAATTCCTTTTCCACCCGCACGCCTTCCGGCGCAGAGGCGTATTCAAACTTGCCCGCGCCCTGGAACACGTAGGCAAAGGCAGATGCGTACGTATCGACCGGCAGCCGCTTGGCCTTCAGCGGTGGAATGGTGACGTCCAGATAAACCGGGTCTGCGGCGATGCCGTCGACGGGGCCGCGCTTGCCCCAGAACTCACCGACGATAACGCGCACCCTGGTGCCATCGTCATCAATGATTTCAGGGATGTCGCCGCCTTGAATGTCCTGGTAGCGCGGGGCGGTCATCTTCAGGCTGGAAGGCAGGTTGGCCCACAGCTGGAAGCCGTGCATCTGGCCCCTGGCGTTGCCGCGCGGCATCTCCTGGTGGAGAATGCCGGAGCCTGCCGTCATCCACTGCACCGAGCCTGCGCCCAGCACGCCTGAATTGCCCAGGCTGTCGGAGTGCTCAACTTCGCCGTCCAGCACATAGGTGATGGTTTCAATGCCGCGGTGCGGATGCCACGGGAAGCCTTGTGCATAGTGTTCAGGCACGTCGTTGCGGAAATCATCAAGCATCAGGAACGGGTCGCACATGGTCGGATCGGTAAAGCCAAACGCGCGGTGCAGGTGAACGCCGGCACCTTCCATGGTGGGCTTGGCGAGGGACGTGGTCTTGACGGGGCGGAATGACATGAGCGGACTCCGGTAACGGTTGTTTGCAACTGATATAGGCCGCCGGCGGCAAAAGAAAACCCCGGATGGCGGAACCATCCGGGGTCTTGGTGTGAACTTGTAATTCTGACGCTTAGCGCTTCGAGAACTGGAAGCTGCGGCGGGCCTTGGCGCGACCGTACTTCTTGCGCTCGACCACGCGGCTGTCGCGGGTCAGGAAGCCGCCCTTCTTCAGCACCGGGCGCAGGCTCGGCTCGAAGTAGGTGAGTGCCTTGGAGATGCCGTGGCGCACGGCACCGGCCTGGCCGGACAGGCCGCCGCCGACAACGGTGCACTCAACGTCGAACTCGTCCTTGCGCTCGGCTGCTTCCAGCGGCTGCTGGATGATCATGCGCAGGGTCGGGCGAGCGAAATAGGTCTCGATCTCGCGGCCGTTGACGGTGATCTTGCCATTGCCGCGCTTGATCCAGACGCGGGCAACCGCGTCCTTGCGCTTGCCGGTCGCGTAGGAGCGGCCAAGGTCGTCGATCTTCGGTTCTGCCGGTGCAGCCTCTGCGGCCGGCGTGGTGCCCATGGCTTCGCCAAGGTTTTCCAGCGTGGTGGTTTCTTCAGCCATGTCCATCAACCTCTCAGGGAGTTCTTGGCGTTCATGCCCTTCACATCGACCACGGCCGGCTGCTGGGCTTCATGCGGGTGTTCACTGCCACCATAGATGCGCAGGTTCGACAGCTGGGCGCGGCTCAGCGGGCCGCCCGGCATCATGCGCTTGACGGCTGCTTCGAGGACGCGCTCAGGGAAGCGGCCGTCGAGGATCTTGTCGGCCTTGGCTTCCTTGATGCCGCCCGGATATCCGGTGTGGCGGTAGTAGGTCTTCTGGGTGCGCTTGTTGCCCGTCAGCACCACCTTGTCGGCGTTGATGACGATGACATTGTCGCCC
>JAWVYF010000445.1:0-1772 GCA_033722845.1 Anderseniella sp.
CGGACTTGACCGCCTTGCCGCTTTCGACCTCGATGAAGGTGACGTCGTTGGAGTTGCCGTTGGTCGAGATGATGTACTTCTCGTCGGGGGTGAAGGCCAGCTGCCAGACGCGCTGGCCAACGAGGATGTACTTCTCCACCTCGTAGGTCTCGGCGTTGATCATGGCGACGCGGTTGGACGGCCCCAGCGCCACGAAGGCCTTCTTGCCATCCTTGGTGATGCGCACGCCGACCGGCTGGATGGCTTCCGCCACCACACCAGGGATCTCGAACTTGATCTTGTGCTTGATCTCGCGGGTCTTGTCGTCGATCACCGATACGGTGCCTCCGATTTCCGAGGACACCCAGACCTCCGATCCGTCGGTCTTGTACTCGGCGAACCGCGGGCGTGAATCGACCAGTACGTTGTGGCTGATCTCGAAGCTGTCAGAGTCGATGAAGTGGGCCATGTTGGTGGTCTCGGACGTGTTGACCACGGTCTTGCCGTCTGGCGAGATGCCCATGCCTTCCGGTTCCACGCCCACCGGGATTTCGTTCACAACGGTGTTGTTTTCGAGGTTGATGACCGTAACCAGATTGTCGTCCTCATTGGCCACGTAGAGCCGCTTGCCATCCGGCGACAGGATAAACAGTTCCGGGTCGGGGCCGGAGGGCAAGTTGCCGACAATCTCGTAGGTCTTGGTGTCGATGACCTGGATGGTGTCGTCGTCACTGGCGCACACGTAAAGAAACTTGCCATCATGGGTGATGGTGATGCCGCGTGGCCGGTTGCCGGTCTCGATGGTTTTGACCACTTCCATCTTGTCGGTGTCGATCACAGTGACAGTATTGCCTTTTTCGTTGGAGACGTAAGCCAGGTAAGCTGAGGCAGGCGCTGTGGAAAGCGCGGTCAGGCCAAGGCTGGCTGCAAGAAACAGTGCAGTTTTTTTCATGCTCGGAACTCTCCGCTGTTCGATGTTTCAGTCGAGTTTGCAGGTTGATTCAGGCTTGTCATAGCCGAGCGTATCGAGCTCGGAAAACTGGTGCAGGAAGCCCGCCTGGGGTGAGATGGACACCACGTTCTTGCCGTCTGCCAGGAGCACCGGTTGCCGCAATTGCAGGTTCCAGCCGCGCAAGGTCACCTTCTGGCCCTTGAAAGCGGCAATGGAGAAATCCGGGTCCTTGATGAACGCTTCGATCTTCTTCGGGTCGCCGGACTTGGTGCGCGTGGCTGCTTCGCCAACCATGCGGACAGCCGTCCAGGCCTGCATGTCGAGACCTGTCATGCGGCGGCCGGCAGCCTTCTCGAACCGGTTCTGGATTTGGGCGGCGCCCCAGCCTTCAAACGATGGATGCCAGCTTTCCATGCGCAGGCCAGACGTGCCCGCCACCGGACGCGGCAGCCAGGTGCGGTAGGGCAGGTAGGTGCCGAAGACCTCGTTTTCATCCGCAGCGACCAGCACGTCATAGTCGTCTGTATCCTGGGTGAAGGCAGGGATCTGCTTCTGTACAAGCACGTGGCCCGAATCTGACTGGCGCGCCCCGCCGGTATCAACGTACTCCTTTTCGGCGACGATCTTTGCGCCGAACCGCTTGGCTGCGCGGCGCAGCGCATCGGCAAGGGCCTTGTCCTGCGGGTTGGAACCATGCACCAGGAACCAGTTGCGCCACTGTTTCCAGATCAGGTACTGGGCCAGGCCATCTGCCAGGATGGCGCGGCTGGGCGCGGTGTGAATGACGTTGGCGCGGCAGTCATCATTGCGCAACCGGTTGTCCGTTGCCCCGGCATTGAAA
>JAWVYF010000446.1:0-1765 GCA_033722845.1 Anderseniella sp.
CTGTGCGGCACCCGCAACCTGCGCGAAATCACGCTGTTCCCGATGAACCAGCAGGCCGCTGACCTGCTGATGGGCGCACCGTCCGAGGCAGAGCCGAAACAACTGCGCGAACTGCACATCCGCCTGAGCTTGCCGAAGGAGTGATGGCGAATACCCGCTTAGATTGCTTTCCGTAAGGGCAATATTTTGCATAATATACCGCCTGCGGATTAACGGAGGCGGTAGCCATGCGATGCCAAATCAGGATTACACTCACCGCAATCAGTCATGCTGGTAGTGATATTGGCGATGACTGGTCCTATCGGGTTTCAGTGGGCGGCCAGCCACGCAGGGTAATCAATGGCCAGGGCGACGGCACGCCGGGCCGCAGATATCCAGTGCGCAGGCGATGGACCTTCTATCGGGAGTGTGGAGCCCCGCATTCCTTTGATGTGCAGGCGAGATTGAAGGAAGACGATCTGTTCTTCTCCGATACCGGAACCGCAAACGGAACACTCAAGATCAGTTGCCCAAATGTACCGGGTATGCAGGTTGGCGCAAACAACTTGCCAATAATGGGCAGTGTGACGGAGGACTTGGGTTTCACCAGTGGTGGCACCAACCGCGTCACACTGCACTTCAATATTGGCGCCATGTGTATCTAGAACATCTAGTCCGCCGCAAAGCAGTAGAACAGGCCTGCGCCTCCGGTGCCTTTGAGCGCGTCCTGGCTGCAGCCGCGTGAATCGTGCGCGGCATTCCACGACACGTTACCGCCACCGTGCCGGTCATGGTGGCCGACAGTGGCCTTGTCGTCGTCGGAGCTCGATGTCCAGTTCCTGCAGGTCTTCTCGCCGTCTTCCCACGGGAAGTAGGCCGTCCCGTCAGCCTTGGTGCCAGTCAGCATGTCATGCTCGTTGGGCTTGTCGCCACGGCCCTTGACGAGGTTGCCGTTCTCATCAAGTGCAGTGCCCTTCACGAGATTTGGCATGATGTGCAGTTCGTCGAGGTCCTTGGCGATCAGATCTCCCTTGGCGTTGTGCCACGGCCCTGCGCCGATGCGATCCCGGGCCGAGATGCCGCGCTTCTCCTTGCCTTCCCAGGTTGACAGGTAGGCCCGCCAGGTGCGGCCCGTGGAGCCGGCAGCTTCGGCCAGCTTGGCGCAGTGTGCATCCGCGCCGTCTAGCCCGCCCAGGTTGCCACCGTCGCCCATGCCGACAGAGGTCACGAAAAAGCCCATTGGCTTGGCGTCCTGCGCCAGCGCAGGGGTGAAGGCCATGGCGGTTACGGCTGCTGCGGCAAACAAGGATTTCATGGTTTCCTCCAACTGTTCTCAATTGTCCCCGGCCCGATATGAAGAGTGTACGACGATGCTCTGCGTGCGTAAAACCTGCATTGTTGCGTCAGGCTTGTGCGTCAACGCACAGCGGTTCATTCGTCCATCTATCATGTGGAATGCCGTCTCGCGGTGATGTAGGGTCTGCGCCCACACTTGCAAGAACAACGATCATCTTCAGGAAGAAACGCCGCTCATGCCCCGTATCGTGACCGACGAACTGCGCGAGAACGCGCTGTTCTACCACCGCAATCCAAAGCCCGGAAAGCTCGAGATCAAGGCAACCAAGCCGCTGTCCAACCAGCGCGACCTGGCGCTTGCCTATTCGCCCGGCGTGGCGGCGGCATGCATGGAAATCCACGACAAGCCGGAAGAGGCCTTCACCCTCACCGCGCGCGCCAACATGGTCGCAGTCATAACCAACGGAACGGCTGTGCTGGGTCTTGGCGA
>JAWVYF010000447.1:0-1735 GCA_033722845.1 Anderseniella sp.
GGCGGTCCATGCTGGCCTGGGCGCACGACTACGGCAAGGTCCTGCGGCGCGGGATCGGCTCGATTCGAAACGAAGCGTCGGAGCGGCTCGAAGCGCTCGATCCGTTCGATACGGCGGCAGTCAACGCCATGCTCAACAGCCTGGGTTATGTGTACAGTAGCGGTTACGGTCGCAACATGAAACCCGTGTTCTTCCTGGGCGAACTGGAACGCTTCGAACAGCACGACAGTTACACCCTGCTGGTATCCGGCAGGGAACTCGCCCGCGACCTGTCCGCACCCCCTGCCATGAGCCGTGACCGCACCATCTACATACGGCGCGAATCATTGCGGCGCATGATCTGGGAAAAGGTGGAGGAATGGCGCTGGAACAAGCCGGAGAACGCGATGAAGCAGGCGCTCTGCCACTTCGACTTCGACAACCATGCCGAACGCTCGCTCGAGGCAATGACCGACATGGCCCTGCAGGGCGTGATACTCCACGAGATCGGCGAGGTCATGGCAGGCGAGTTGCTGGGTACTGCCTGGCAGGAGATGCTGGTCGGGCTGGGACCGAGCAAGGCCGAGATCATGGCCCGGGCCGTCCGCGATCATCTGGCAGATGCACTCTCGACACTGCCGGGTCTCCTGGAGGCACCCGAGCCTGCCGCCCTGCACTTCTATATGGCAACCCTGTCGAACATGCGCAGGGAACTGTTTCCCGGGCTGGTCTCCGCCTACGAGATATGGTCGGCCACCGGTGACAGCGGCGAACTGGAGGCAGTCACGGCACGGGCAGCAGGTCACTGGCAGGCACTGGCCGGAGAACTCATCGGCGTGTTTGCCGACACGCAGGACAATCACGGGCAGGCGCTGATCCGCAGGATCGAGGCGCAAACGCTGTAACCAACAGGTATCCCCGGCAATGAATCCAACGGCCGACAGGCAGACAGCAACGCTGCAAACCATTCAAGAGGTCAAGCCGAACACCTTCATCTTCGAAAAGCAGCGGGCACTGGCGCTGGATATCTGTGCCGAGATGATACGTCGCTTCGAGGCAAGCGAGGCGGACCAGTATCCGGGCCGGATCGGCCAGACCGTACAGGAGGAGCAGAGCATCAAGCGCTCGACCGACCTGGTGGTGAGCGGCAAGGAGCACTGGCGGGACATTGACCGGGAACTGTTTCGTTCGCTCGGCATGGCCATCCGTGAATTTCGCGAGGCCTATCCCTTCTTCAGGGGCCCGTTCAAGGACAGCGGCTATGCCATCCAGCGCACCAACCCGGGCGAGTTCTATCACTGGCACATCGACGGCGGCAGTCACGAGTTCAGCCAGCGTCAGCTGGTGGCCGTCTGGTATCTGAATGACGTCGAGGGTCCGGGCGGTGAAACCGAATTCTCCTACCAGCAGGTCAAGATCAGGCCCGAGGCCGGAAAACTGCTGCTGTTCCCGCCGTTCTGGACTCATGAACACCGCGGTGTCACCCTCCGCGAGGGTGTCAAGTACATCGCAACCACCTGGGTGGTGTTCGCCTGAGCCGCTCAGCGCTTGATTATCAGGGAACCAGAAAGCGAAGCGGACTTCCGGCACTACTACGAACTGCGCTGGAAGATCCTGCGCGCACCCTGGAAACAACCGCGCGGGAGCGAGCGTGATGCGCTGGATGCGCACAGCACCCACCTGATGATCGTCGATCCGGACCGGAAGGTAGTGGGCGTGGGCCGGCTGCACTTCAACACGATCCGCGAGGCACAGA
>JAWVYF010000448.1:0-1730 GCA_033722845.1 Anderseniella sp.
GCCCGATCAGCGCACATGCATCATGCGCCGCCCAGGCCGCCTTGTCGTCACCCAGATAGCCGCCCAATGCCTTGTGGCCCCACGGGCAGTTCATCGGCGAAACAATGGGCGAGAACGCCGAGACAGACTTGTACCGGCCCGGGTTCTTCAACGCGATGGTGAGCGCGCCATGCCCGCCCATCGAGTGACCGGAAATCGACTGCCGGTCCATGTCCACGTCAAAGTTTGCCGCCACCACGCCGGGCAATTCCTGCGTGATGTAGTCATACATGTGGTAATGCTTGTCGAACGGCGCTTGCGTTGCATTCACGTAGAAGCCGGCACCCAGCCCGAAGTCATATGCACCCTCCGGATCATCCGGGACACCCTCGCCGCGCGGGCTGGTATCGGGCGCAACAACGGCCACACCATGTTCAGCCGCATAGCGCTGGGCACCCGCCTTGGTTACGAAATTCTGGTCGGTGCAAGTGAGCCCCGAAAGCCACCAAAGCACCGGCACCTTCTGCGTCTTGGCCTGCGGCGGCAAGAAGATCGACGCGGTCATTTCGCAACTGCAAGCCTCGCTGTTGTGCGAAAACTGAATCTGGTCGCCGTCAAAGCACCGGTTGCTGGCTTTGGTCTCAATCGCGGTCATTGGTTTCCTCCCTGCAGGCAGTATTGTGAGTCCCGCATAACGGGCATGATTTCCCACTTTCCGTCAATGCTTGCGCTTGTCGCAGCAATCAGGTAGCGCCGATTGGTCAAACCGCTCCAGGAAAGTCTGTATCAATGAGTGTTCAGCCAACCGGCGTGCCAGCCCAAGCGTCGAGCGTCTCAACCGGCCTCGCCCTCATGGCGCTGGCCATGCTGATCATTCCGTCGATGGACATCCTTGGAAAACTGCTGTCGAAGGAGATCAACGGCATTCAGGTGGCCCAGTGGCGGTTCGGCTTTCAGGCTCTTTACATCCTGCCTTTCCTGCTCTGGCTGAAAGGTGCATCGGGGCTTCTGCCCAAACGGATTGGACTGAACCTGCTGCGCGCAGTGCTGATGGCAGGTGCCGTCACCTGCTTCTTCACGGCACTCAGATGGATGTCGGTGCCCGATGCCATTGCCGTCTTCTTCGTCGAACCGCTGATCCTCACCATTCTGTCGGGCCTGATTTTGAAAGAACAGGTCGGCTGGCGCCGCCGCATCGCCGTCGGCGTGGGCTTCATCGGCGCGCTCATCGTCATCCAGCCAAGCTATGCGGTGTTCGGCCCGGTTTCCTTGTTGCCGGTGTGCACCGCTTTCCTGTTTGCCAACTACCTGTTGCTCACCAAGGCACTCGCCGCCCATGAAGATCCGCTCACCATGCAGTTCTTCTCAGGCATGGCAGGCTTTGGCGTCCTGACGGCTATGTCGTGGGGCGGCGGCATGGCAGGTATCAGCATACTCGAAATGGTCTGGCCCAGCCCCCGGCAATGGCTGCTGCTGGCTGGCGTTGGCGTCATTGCCACCATTTGCCACTTGATGATCGTACACGCCTTCAAGCGCGCCCCGGCCTCTGTGCTGGCTCCGTTCAACTATATCGAGATCGTGTCTGCGACGCTGCTCAGCTACCTGGTGTTCCAGGATGTACCGAATGCCTGGAAATGGCTTGGCATCTCCATCATCGTCGGCTCCGGATTGTATGTCTGGTGGCGCGAGCGGCAATTGGCAGGCTAACCCCTACCCCTTCGCCCGCCTCACCTCGCGCTCCATGACATCAA
>JAWVYF010000449.1:0-1728 GCA_033722845.1 Anderseniella sp.
CTGGGGCCATCCAACCGCGTCGCCATGATCAACGCCGAGAACTACGAGGTGGAGAAGTACATCCTCGTTGGCCAGCGCGTCTGGCAGCTCGCCTTCACCCCCGACGAGAAGTACATCATCTCGACCAACGGCAATTCCAACGACGTCACCTTCATCGAGGTCGAAAGCGGCAAGGCAGTCAAGTCCGTGCCGGTCGGCCGTCTACCATGGGGTGTTGTGGTGTCGCCTGACAAACCTTCCTGACATTACCCGGATCGACAGAACATAAACGGAGGAAACAACATGCGTTCAATGCTTGTACTTGCCACCGCCTTTGCCGCCACCATGGCAGCATCTCCCGCGATTGCCGATGATGATGATGACATGAAGCGCACCCGTTCCAGCCAGAACGTGCCGGAATTGATGCTCGGAAAGGAAGGCGACCAGTTCCACGTCAACCAGAAGGACTTCACGCTGCTGTCCGGTCAGGGCTACCGCTGGAAGATTTCCGCAGCGGGCGAGCTTGAGTACAAGTTCAAGACCGACCTGTGGCGCGATGCCTGGATGAACCAGATCGTCATCTCGGACCTTGAGATTCACATGGCAGGTGCGCCTGCATGGCTGGAGTTTGACGACGAAGGCACCATCCAGGTGCAGTTCAACACGGTTCGCCCCGGCACCTACAAATGGTGGGTGGAAGGCCTTGAAGACCGTGGTATGACGGGCACCATCACCGTCAAGTAAGGACCAGCAGCTGCCCATGACCGCCGCCCTCAGGATTGAAGGGGTGTCTCACTCCTTCGGCGCCCGCAAGGCGCTCGACAACGTCAATCTCGAGGTGGCGCGTGGGCAGTACTGCGCCCTGCTTGGCCTCAATGGTGCGGGCAAGACAACACTGTTCTCCCTCATCACCCGGCTCTACGACAATGTATCCGGCTCCATCGAGGTAATTGGGCATGACGTTCGCCGCCAGCCGGTCAAGGCGCTGCAGCACCTCGGCGTGGTGTTCCAGAACCGCACCGTCGATTCCGATCTCACGGTTCTGCAGAACCTCACCTATCACGCTGCCCTGCATGGCATGTCGCGCAAGCAGGGCCGTGATCGGGGCATGGAGGAGCTGGAACGTATCGGCTTGGCAGATCGTGCCGAAGAGAAGATCCGGAACCTGTCCGGCGGCCAGGCCCGCCGGGTCGAGATCGCCCGCGCACTTGTTCACAGGCCGGGCCTGCTGTTGCTGGATGAACCGACCATCGGGCTTGATGTCGGCTCTCGCAGGGATATTCAGGACCACGTTCGCAAGCTGATGAAGGAGGATGGTCTCGGTGTTCTTTGGGCCACTCACCTGATGGACGAGGTCGGCCTTGATGATCAGGTGTTTGTGTTGCATCACGGCAAGGTATTGGCCAGCGGCAGAACGTCCGATGTGGTGAAGTCGACCGGTGCAAAGGATATCTCCGGTGCGTTCACACAACTGACCGGGGAGACGGTGAAGGGCAAAGCGGCATGACCACCAGTTTCCCCGAACGCACTACCCGCAGCCTTGGGCCAGTCGAATACATGCGCTGCATGGCCGGCATCGTCTGGCGCGAAGCGCTGCGTTTTGTCCAGCAGCGAGGCCGCTTCATTGCCGCGCTGGTCCGCCCGCTGGTCTGGCTGTTCATCTTTGCTGCCGGTTTTCGCTCGGTTCTGGGCGTATCAATCATCCCGCCCTACACAACCTACGTGCTCTACGAAGTCTATATCACGCCC
>JAWVYF010000450.1:0-1719 GCA_033722845.1 Anderseniella sp.
CGGCCGTCGCTTCGCGATCAGGCGGACACGCTGGCAGGCGTGAAGCTGCCCGTGCTGCTCCTGGTCGGAGATGAAGACACCTCCTGCCTGCACGTGAACGTCTGGCTGAAGCAGATCATGGCATCAGCCCGGCTGATGGTGTTTCCGGCCTCGGGTCATGCACTGAACCTGGAGGAGCCTGAGCTGTTCAACGCGACCCTGTCCCGCTTCCTCGCGCTGGTGGACGCAGGCGAGTGGCAGCCGCGTGATCCGGCAACCATGCCAAAGGCCGGGGTCCACACCGCCCTTGGGCTGGGTGACTGACGGCTTGACCGGTCCCATGCCTATCTGATTGGATTGAACAGCATACTGATAATCGGTCCCTGGCTGATCACCATGCCGTACAATTCTAAAGGACAATATGTCCGGTGGGTGCCCTGGCTGCGCTGGAAGCGGGACAAGGCGGTCAACCACTATGGAGAGAAGCTGCTCAGGCTGCTGGCGAAGCTGTTCTATGCCCAATCCAGGGTTGGCACGGCGCCGGTGCCGGACAAGAGCCAGTTTCCATTCCTGCAGTCCTTTGAGGACGAGTGGCAGTCCATAGAGGCAGAGGTCAGGGAAATCCTCAAGCATCGCGAGGCCGTGCCGCTGTTTCATGAGGTCTCGCCGGACCAGGCCTCCATCTCCAAGGGCAAGAACTGGCGGACCTTCATCCTGTACGGCTTTGGCGAGCGGCTTGAAAAGAACTGCGCGCGCGCACCGGTTACGGCCCGGTTGCTGTCGCAGGTGCCGGACATCCAGACCGCCTGGTTCTCCATCATGGCACCGGGCTACAAGATCCCGCCGCACAAGGGCGTTACGACCGGCATCCTGCGAACCCATCTCGGGCTCATCATTCCGCAGGACAGGGAAAACTGCACCATGACCGTCGGCGACGAGGTTTGCGTGTGGGAGCCGGGCAAGGCGTTCGTGTTCGATGACACCTACCGGCACCACGTCTGGAACAACACGGATGAAGAGAGGGTGATCCTGATCTTTGACTTCAACCGGCCAATGGGCTTGCCTGGCCGCGTGGTGAATAATTTTGTGATCTGGGTCGTCAAGCAGACGGCTTTCTTCAAGGAGCCGAAACGCCGGATGCAAACCTGGGAACAGCGCTTCGAGGACGCCGTCAGATCCGCCGACGAGACCATGGAAAAGCTCGCCGGGCAGGGCTGAGCCGGCTTGTCCGCTCACGCCATGCAGGCAGTTTTCTCATCCAGCGTTGCGGTCAGGTGTGCAATATCTTCGAGGAAGAATTGCCAGTGGTCACGTGGCGTAACGCTAAGGCTGTCAGCCTGCGACGTGAGATCATGCGGCACCAGGGATGGCTTGTCGCTCAGCAGCATGACGGGGATCGCCCTGTCGGCGGCTTGCTGCATGAGCGCGAGAAGTTGCTTGCGGCAGAAAGTGCTTTCGTTGATGTGGGCGACAACCACATCAGGCTGGCACTCGGACAACTTGTCCTGTCCGCTTGCAAAGTCCCGTGTCGTGACCACCTGATAGCCGCGCTGGCGAAGGCGGTCCTGCATCTGGATCTGCAGCTTGCCGTCGCGGCTGGCCAGCATGACAGTGACCGGCACCGGGCGGGGGCTGACCTCGGTTGAAACTTCCACGGGCTTGGCATCGGATGCATTGAGGCTTAGCTCGACGGTAAAGGTGCTGCCTTCGTTCGGTGTGCTGGTGATGGTGATGTCGCCA
>JAWVYF010000451.1:0-1715 GCA_033722845.1 Anderseniella sp.
ATCGAAGGCTTGCAAGCGCTTGCGCTGTTCATGGCGATGCGGGCTGGTGTCAGGGCAATGGTGACACTGGACCGGGCGGCCCAACGCGAAGGTGCGCAGCGGCAGGACGATATCAATATGGCGGCGGGATATCTCCGGCAGGCGGCAGATGGTCTGAAGCCCCACCCGCTGAGACTGGTCGCGGTGGGGGGCTATTCCGGCACGGGCAAGACGACCGTCGCGGCGGCGCTGGCACCGGAATTGCCGCCCTTGCCGGGGGCCTTGCACCTGCGCACCGATGTGGAGCGCAAGCTGATGGCGGGCGTGGCGCTGCATGAGCGGTTGCCGCCGCAAAGCTACACCAGGCAGGCCAGTGACGAGGTCTATGCGGTGGTGCTGGCAAAGGCGCGAGCAGCACTTGTGGCGGGCTGGCCGGTGGTGGTGGATGCGGCCTTTCTGGACGCGGCCGAGCGTGATGCGGTCGAGGCGCTGGCAGGTGAGTGCGGTGCCGCGTTCACCGGGCTGTGGCTTGAAGCAGACGAGGCCATGCTGGTGACGCGGGTGAGCGCGCGCGAGGGCGATGCGTCAGATGCCACGGCTGATGTGGTACGCAAGCAGTTGGCGCGTGGCGCAGGCGGGATCGGCTGGGCGCGGATCGACGCCGGTGGCTCGCCAGCCGACACGCTGGAGCGTTGCCGCTCGGCGCTCGATTGAGATCATCACACAACTGAAAACGGCGGCCACATGGACCGCCGTTTCCGCATTCGGGTTTGGTAGCTGGACTTAGAAGTCCATGCCGCCACCTGATCCGGATGAACCGGATCAGGCTCTTTGGTGATGGGCGGCTTTATGGACTTCCTTAGAAGTCCATGCCGCCCATGCCACCGCCCGGCATGGCCGGTGCCGCGGATTCCTTCTTGGGAAGCTCGGCGACCATCGCCTCGGTGGTGATCAGCAGCGATGCAACCGAAGCTGCGTCCTGCAGGGCCACGCGAACAACCTTGGTCGGGTCCATGATGCCGGCGGCAATCATGTCACCATACTCTTCGGTCTGGGCGTTGAAGCCGAAGTTGCCGGTCTTTTCCAGCACCTTGCCGACCACGATCGAGCCTTCGCAACCTGCGTTGACCGAGATCTGGCGGATCGGAGCTTCGAGAGCCTTCGACACGATCTTCAGGCCGGCAGCAATGTCGGCGTTGTCGGAGGACAGGGCCTCGACAGCCTTCTTGGCACGCAGCAGAGCCACGCCGCCGCCGGGCACGATGCCTTCTTCAACCGCAGCGCGGGTAGCGTTCAGCGCGTCATCAACGCGGTCCTTGCGCTCCTTCACTTCGATTTCGGTGGCGCCGCCAACCTTCAGCACGGCAACGCCGCCTGCAAGCTTGGCAAGACGCTCCTGCAGCTTCTCGCGGTCATAGTCGGAGGTGGTGTCCTCGACCTGCTTGCGGATCTGGCTGCAACGGGCTTCGATGTCGGCCTTCTTGCCGGCACCGTCGACGATGGTGGTGTTTTCCTTGTCGATGGAGACGCGCTTTGCACGGCCCAGCATGTCAAGGGTCACGTTTTCCAGCTTGATGCCGAGGTCTTCGGAGATCACCTGGCCGCCGGTCAGCACGGCGATGTCTTCCAGCATGGCCTTGCGGCGGTCGCCGAAGCCCGGTGCCTTGACAGCAGCAATTTTCAGGCCGCCGCGCAGTTTGTTGACAACCAGAGTTGCCAGCGCTTCGCCTTCAACG
>JAWVYF010000452.1:0-1709 GCA_033722845.1 Anderseniella sp.
GCTAGCCTCATTTATTCATAGGGTCGGTTGATGTGGTTGGAGACGAGCTGTATTTGCCGGACTTGCGGCGGGTTTTTTGTTAAGATTTAAAAGCGGGATTGAGGTTGAAGTTGAGGGTTCATTCGGCGGCGCGTGCCGCCTTTTTCATGGCCCTTGAGCAGCGATGTGACCCGCCATGGACACGAACGTTTTCTGATGCGGATAGGCCGACGGCAGGGCGATCTTGACGCGGGATCTGAGTTCCTCGATACGCACGGCGATTTTGAGGAAAGTCCGGCGTAGCGTTTCGAATGTGGCCTTTCGCCAGAGGGATTTGCGCGGCGCGGCGTGGCGAAGCTGATGCAACAGCCAATAGGCGCCGGTGTGCAGGAGAAGCCGGAACTGGTTGGCCTGCCAGCGATGGCACGACGTGCGGTCGGACTTGGTGTACAGCTTGTGGTCCTTGATCATGTTTTCCATCCTGCCGCGGGCGCAATAGACACGGGCGTAGAGCACTTTGGCCCGGCCGGGCAGATTGGTGACGACGAAGCGAATATCCGAGCCCCTGGAAGTGGCCTCAACCCGCGCGATGACCTTGCGCTGGCGCGACCAGCTGTTGGCCTGGTAGCCGGTCTGGAAGTGCCGCCGCAGGGTTTGCCTGCCGGCGAGTGCCCGGCGAACCGCCACATCCTCGCACCAGGGCTGACCGATTTTGTTCAGCCGGGCGTTGCCGGGGAGGCCCAGGATATAGCTGCAGCCTTGATCTTCCAGGAAATCCATGACCTCAGGCGTGCCGTAATGGCCATCGCCGCGCACGGTAATCTGAACCTGTGGCCAGTTGGACTGGATGCGGCCGATGACGTGTTTGAGGATTTGCGCGGCTTGTTTGCCGGAGGGCCGTTTGCCGGGGTGCAGAAGCGACAGCACCGGCTTGCCTGTGGTCGCTTCGAAGATATGGATCGGCTGAAAGCAATAGTTGTCAAAGTGGGCATTGAACAGCGCCAACTGCTGGCCGCCATGGACGGCATCGTAGGTATCGTCGATATCGAGAACGATGTGCTCAGGCACACGAGCAAAGCTGGTGCAGAACAGATCGATCATGGCCAGCCCCATGCGCGTCAGTTGGCGCCATGACGGGGTGTTCTCAAGCCGCGACAACGTTGGTTGGCTCATCAGGTCATCGCCCGTCTCGGCCAGCCGTCCGCAAGCCAGCTTGAAGGCTGGATCGAAACGCAGGTCGTCAAGATCATCGCAGTCCTCGTAACCGCAGGCTATGGCAAACAGGCGTGCCCGGATCATGTCGGCGTAGCTGTGCGTCGTGCTCGCTGGATCCCGTTCGTCCTGCACGCACGACGACAGCTTCTCAGCGATGGCCAGGCCGCTCTCGATCCGGCGCAACAACAAAACGCCACCGTCCGACGACAACCGTCCACCATCAAACCGGGCGCACAGTTCCTTGCCCGCGACAGGTGACAAACCGGGAAGATATGGGATAGGTTCATTCATGGTGAGCTGCAGATTTTTCCGTTGCCGATGATCTTGTCTCAACACCAAAATCATACGGAATCTCAACGGCTTAATCTACGCTCACCATCCCTTTCAAGCGTACCGTGAATAATCCGGGCTAGGTCATGGTCAACCTCCTGGGCGGTGTTGCCCTGCTGCTGTGGGGTGTGCGGATGGTCCGAACCGGGATCATGCGCGCTTGGGGCCACTGGCTGCGAAACTAC
>JAWVYF010000453.1:0-1697 GCA_033722845.1 Anderseniella sp.
CATGCTCGAGGAACTGGGTGGCCGGCAGCACGATGTCGGCCAAGGCCGCCGTCTCGGTCATGAACTGCTCGTGCACGCAGATGAACAGGTCATCGCGGGCAAAGCCCTGCTTTACCTTGTTTTGCTCAGGCGCAACGGACACCGGATTGGTGTTCTGGGTAAACAGCACCGTGACGGGAGGTCCATCGCCAAGGTCGTAGGTGTCGCCGCACAGAACGGGTCCGATGCGCGACTGGTCCAGCATCCGCACCTTCGTGTCGAACACATCGAGCCCTTCGATCATGGTCTTGTTCCAGCGGTAGATGCCGGAATTGGAGTGCATGGCACCACCGCCCTCATGCTGCCAATGGCCCATGACGGCAGGGATGGACGTGACGGCGTGGATGTTGGCTGAGCCGTTGCGCTGGCGGGCAAAGCCGTAGCCAAGCCGGAAATAGGTGCGTTTCGTGGAACCGATCAGGCGCGCCAGTTCTTCAATGCGTTCGACTTCCAGTCCGGTAATGGCGCTGGCCCATTCCGGCGTCTTGTCTTTGAGGTGAGCTTCAAGCCCAGCCGGATCATCGGTGAACCGGGCCATGTACTCGCGGTCAGCATGGCCATCACGGAAGGCAATGTGCATCACTGCGCACGCCAGCGCGCCATCGGTGCCGGGCCGGATGATATAGGCGTGATCAGCCTGCTTTGCCGTGCCGGTCTGGTAAATGTCGATGACCACCAGCTTTGCACCGCGTTCCTTGCGCGCCGCGGTTGCGTGAGTCATCACGTTGACTTGCGTGTTCACCGGGTTGGTGCCCCAGATCACGATCAGGTCGGACTTGCGCATCTCGCGCGGATCGACGCCTCCCAGCCGCCCGGTACCAGCCATGTATCCTGTCCACGGCAGCGACACGCAGAACGTATCGTACATGCCGGAATACCCCTTGGCGTGGCGCAACCGGTGAATGCCGTCACGCATGACCAGCCCCATGGTACCGGCATAGAAATATGGCCAAACGGCTTCCGGGCCATAGCGTTCTTCCGCCTTGA
Organism: Anderseniella sp.; assembly: GCA_033722845.1. Taxonomy (GTDB): domain Bacteria; phylum Pseudomonadota; class Alphaproteobacteria; order Rhizobiales; family Aestuariivirgaceae; genus Anderseniella. The sequence continues at coordinate 1,027 of JAWVYF010000453.1, forward strand.
GCATGGCGGCAGCCACTTCATCCAGCGCATCTTCCCAGGAGATCTGCTGCCATTGTCCCTCACCACGAGCGCCCTTGCGCTTGAGCGGATGCATCAAGCGATCCGGGTGGTGCACGCGCTCTGCATAGCGGCCGACCTTCTCGCAGATCACACCTGCCGTGTATGAGTTGTCCTTTGCCCCTCTCACCCGGCCAATGGTATGGGCGTCCAGCACCTCAACCTCGAGGGCGCATTGCGACGGACAATCGTGCGGGCAAACCGAATAGCCGGTCCGGATGTTGGATGTGTAGTTCATGGCCTGAAGCCTAGCGCGGGATGCGCATGCCCGCTAGCAGCAAATTTGCACCAAAACTTGCTGGCAGACACGCTTTTGACACCCGCGAATCGTACATAGTCGATACTGTAATTCCTATTCAATCTGCTACGAATGGACAGAAACGCTGAACGCACAAGACGGCAAACAGAACTGGCTGTTCAAGGCAATGCGCGCATTCAGTGCGCGCAACAAGCTTGTGCAGGTTGCCGCCCTGCCTTGGCGCATCCGCAAGGGCGAAGTGCAGGTGTGCCTGGTCACCTCGCGCGGCACAGGGCGCTGGATCTTGCCGAAGGGCTGGCCTGAGAAAGACCTGAGTCACGCCGAAGCCGCGGCCCGGGAGGCTTGGGAAGAAGCC
>JAWVYF010000454.1:0-1690 GCA_033722845.1 Anderseniella sp.
CCGGTCGACTTCACCTCGCCCACGAACTGCGCACCCGGGTGCTCGGCCGACATGAACCGGGCCAGCATCACGCCCAGCTGGTCGGCGAAAAGCTCGTTGCCTTCAATATCGACCACACCGCAGCGGTCGCCGTCGCCATCGAAGCCCAGCGCCACGTCGGCCCCGGTTTCCAGCACGGCATCGCGCATGGCGTGGAGCATTTCCATGTCTTCCGGGTTCGGGTTATAGCGCGGGAACGAATGGTCCAGCTCGCAATCGAGCGGGATCACTTCCACGCCCATGCGCTCCAGCACCTTCGGGGCAAACGCACCCGCCGTGCCGTTGCCGCACGCACACACCACCTTGAGCTTGCGCTTGACCGGCCCGCCTTTCACGAGGTCGGCGACGTACTTCTCTTCCAGGTCGTCGACGTGTACCAGCGCACCGCCATCGCGCGTTTGCCAGCTGCCGCCGAGCACGATTTCCTTCAGTGCCGTCATTTCGTCCGGCCCGAAGGTGAGGGGGCGGTCGCAGCCCATCTTCACGCCCGTCCAGCCATTGTCGTTATGGCTGGCGGTGACCATGGCAACAGCCGGCACGTCCAGCGCGAACTGGCCGAAATAGGCCATCGGCGACAGCGCCAGACCGATGTCGTAGACGGTGCACCCCGAGGCCATCAGCCCGGTGGTCAGCGCCTGCTTGATGGAGTTGGAATAGCCGCGGAAATCATGGCCCGTGACGATATGCGGCTTCACCCCGCGCTGGTGCAGATAGGTGCCAAGGCCCAGGCCCAGCGCCTGGATGCCGTACAGGTTGATTTCCTTCTCGAACAGCCAGCGGGCGTCATACTCGCGAAACCCGGTCGCCTTGACCAACGGGATGCGCTCATAGTCCGGCGTGTTGGGAACGAGATCGGCGCGCGGTTTGGCAAGCATGAGCAATGTCTTCCTGTTTCAGGTTGTCGGCGTAATCCGTCCGCGGCGTCCGCCCCGGCGGGTCTTGTTGCGTGTCAGGTGCTCGAGGCGGTCAGGCAATTCAAGCATGACCACCTCGCGGTGCGCTGCGCTGTACGACATCCAGCTGGCAATCTCCTGACGGGATCTGCCACAGCCAATGCAAAAGCCGGATTCGGGCTCTATGACGCACAGCTTGATGCAAGGGCTCTTGATCTGCGGTGTTGAGAACTGGGACATGGCGCGCGAGTGGGAACCTTGATGCGGGGAGACATGTATATGACGCCTTTTCGCCTAGCATGGTGACGGGCTTGCGCACAATGCGGCGGATCGCTTGTTCCAGGGTCCCTTGTGCTCGCTCAGCGCGGCGGAATGTTCTGCGGATTGGCTTCGGAGTTTTGCGGTTGAGGTGGCATTTCACGTTCCATCTGGCGAATGCGGTACTCGAAGTCTTCAAATGGAACGAAATCCCGGTCGGAGACGGTCCGCTTCAGAACGACGTTGATGGCGGGCTCGTCTTTCTTCGCTTCAGGCTCCACAGCTTCAGCGGTGGCAGCGGGTTCAGGCGTGGTATTTGCAACAGTGAAGCTGGTCATGTTGAGCGCTACCGTGACGGCTGCCAGTGCGCCTGCAGACCACATGGAGGCCAGCCGTGCGGTACTGTGACTTGGCGCGAGCATGGCAAGAGCAGCCGCAAAGCCGGCACAGCCCACGAAGAACATGAACTCGGTGTTTGGCGTGCCGCCAATCCCGGACGG
>JAWVYF010000455.1:0-1669 GCA_033722845.1 Anderseniella sp.
ACCAACTTCGCCATCATGCTTGGCATGACCTACGTCTACCTGCCGCTGATGGTGTTGCCGATCTATGCCTCGATGGAGAAGTTCGACTTCCGGCTCGTTGAGGCAGGCTACGACCTCTACGCCAACAAGTTTCAAGTGCTGACGAAAATCATACTGCCGCTGGTCAAGCCGGGTCTGATTGCAGGATCGATCCTGGTGTTCGTGCCGTCGCTGGGCGCCTATGTGACGCCGCGCGTGCTGGGCGGCGGCAAGAACCTGATGCTGGGCAACCTGATCGAGTTGCAGTTCGGGCAAGGGCGCAATTGGCCCTTGGGTGCGGCGCTCGCGATTACCCTTCTTGTCATCGTGATGGTGGCGCTGTTGTTCTATGTGCGCACAGCGCAAAAGTCCGGAGGGCAGCATGGCTGATGCGACCGGCAAGCCGGCCTACTGGAACCGCGCCTTCGATCTGAAGTCCATGCCGGGCTTCACCACCATGGCAATCATCTGCTTCTTCCTGTTGTACGTGCCGCTGGTGCCCCTGGTGGTGTATTCGTTCAATTCCGGCAGCAGCATCGCCCTGTGGGAAGGCTTTTCGTGGCGCTGGTACGAAGCCGCATGGGCCAACACCCGGGTACAGGAGGCAACCATCCTGTCGCTGATCGTGGCGGCCTCGGCCTCTGTTATTGCAACCACCGCCGCCACCATGGCCGCACTTGCCACCACACGCACCCGGCCCTACCGCGGCATGACGGCCATCTATGCCGCCATCAACCAGCCGCTGATGGTGCCGGAGATCGTCACCGCCGTGGCGCTGCTGATCGTCTTTGCGGCCATCAAGCAGATGACCGACTACAACGGTCTCGCCTATCTCATCCTTGCGCATACGGCATTCTGTATTCCTTTCGCCTACCTGCCGATCCGGGCCCGGCTGGAGGGCATGGACAACACGCTTGAAGCCGCTGCAGCTGACCTGTACGCCACGCCCTGGCAGACGTTTCGCAAGATCACGCTGCCGCTGATGTGGCCCGGTATATTGGCGGGTGCGATGCTGGCTTTCGTCATTTCGCTGGATGACGTCGTCATCACCGAGTTCGTAAAATCGCCAGGTCAGGACACCCTGCCCACCTACATGCTGGGTCAGCTTCGCCGGGTCATCACGCCTGAAATCAATGCCATATCGTCCGTGCTGCTGGCCGTATCTATTGCCATTGTCACGATTTTCTTCATTCTTAACCGTAGAGGCAACACCTGAGATGCCTCTGCAAAAACAAGGAGTGTGTCGATGATCAAGAAATTCTTGCTAAGCGCTGTTGCAACTGCAGCGCTGCTTGTGCCGGGCAATGCCATGGCGGCGGGCGAACTCAACATCTTCAATTGGGGCAACTACACCAACCCTGAACTGATCAAGAAGTTTGAAGAGAAGTACGACGTCAAGGTTACGGTCACCGACTACGACTCCAACGACACCGCACTGGCAAAAGTAAAGGCCGGTGGTCATGGCTACGACATTGTCGTGCCGTCTGCTTCATACGTGCCGATCTGGATCAATGAAGGCCTGCTGATCGAAACCCGGCCGGACCAGATGGAAAACTTCAAGCACGTTGCCGATGAGTGGCGCGATCCGAAATGGGATCCGGGTCGCAAGTACACCGTGCCGTGGCAGTGGGGTTCTGTCGGCATCACTGTC
>JAWVYF010000456.1:0-1664 GCA_033722845.1 Anderseniella sp.
ATCGGCTTCGTCGATGCGCCGGTTTCGGGCGGTCAGGCAGGCGCGGAGAACGGCGTGCTCACCGTCATGTGTGGGGGTGTCGAGGCCGACTACAACAAGGCCGAGCCGCTGATCGAGTGTTATTCGCGCAGTTGCCGCCTGCTCGGTGCACCTGGCGCGGGCCAGCTTGCCAAGATGTGCAACCAGATCGCCATTGCCGGGCTGGTTCAGGGTTTGTCCGAGGCAATTCACTTCGGCAAGAACGCCGGGCTGGACATGGAAGCCGTGATCGACGTCATCTCCAAGGGGGCCGCCGGATCGTGGCAGATGGAGAACCGGTACAAGACCATGATCCAGGGTGATTTTGATTTCGGCTTCGCGGTGGACTGGATGCGCAAGGACCTCGGGATCTGCCTCGGCGAGGCACGCAACAACAACAGCCATCTGCCGGTTGCCGCCCTGGTTGACCAGTTCTACAGCCAGGTACAGGCAATGGGCGGCGGGCGCTGGGACACCTCCAGTTTGATCGCACTGCTCGACAAGTCGAAATCCTGATTGGCGTCCCGCCCGGTCAGTATCATGCAGAACTTTGCCACTGTGGCCGAGGCCATTGCGACCTTGCGGCCAAGTCAGCCCTTGATGTGTCTGTGCCCCGCCGCGGCACGGGCCAATGCGCGCCAGTTTGTGGCGGGGTTTCCGGGTGACGTGCACTATGCGGTCAAGGCAAATCCGCTGAGCCATGTAGCGCGCTGGTTGCATGAGGGCGGCATCAAGGGATTTGACGTGGCTTCCATCGCAGAGATGGAAATGTTGCGAGCCGAACTTGGCCATGTCCATCTTGCATTCAACCATCCGGTGAAGTCGCGCGCGGACATTGCCACTGCCTATAACGAGTATGGCGTTCGCGACTTCGTCATCGATCATCCGGCCGAGCTTGAAAAGCTGAAAGCCGTCTGTGGCCGGGATATTACGGTGCAGGTGCGTATTGCTCGTGCCAACCCCGATTCAGCAGTCGATCTCAACGCCAAATTCGGTTGCGATGGACAGACTGCATCAGCCTTGTTGCGAGATGCCGCCGGGCACGGCTTTGATGTGGCGCTGGCCATGCATGTCGGCTGGCAGGCGCGCGAGCCCAGAGCGTGGGCAGAGGCCATGGCGATGGGGGCAGGTGCGGCTGCGGCAGCCGGTGTGGTCCTGAAGTACGCCAATCTCGGTGGCGGGTATCCGTCCGTGTTGATGCCGGCAGGCCGCTCGCTGGAGGATTTCTTCAAGGTCATTCGAGAGGCATCCGCCGAGCACCTGCCCAATACGCCGCTGAACTGCGAACCGGGCTCGGCACTGGTCTGGGACATGGCGGCAACCGTTGCGCAGGTGGTTTTGCGCAAGGATGACGCGGTTTATCTCAATGACGGTGTTTACGGTGCCATGTGCGAGGTGAAGTTCACCAATGTCTCCCAGCCAGCCATCGCATTCGATGCCGCAGGAGTGCAGAAGTCCGGTCAGTGCCGGGCGCTCACCGTATTCGGACCAACCTGCGATTCCATCGACCAGTTGCCGGCGCCGGTTATGTTGCCGTCAGATATTGCCGAAGACGACTACGTGGCCTTTGGCTGGATGGGCGCTTACTCAAACGCCTTGTTGACCAGCTTCAACGGGCTTGGTCAGCTCGACTATGTCAGCGTCGA
>JAWVYF010000457.1:0-1659 GCA_033722845.1 Anderseniella sp.
GCAGAACTTCATCGAAACCGTTTGGGGCCGCGGCTACGTGCTGCGCGAAAGCGACGCCGCCTGACCGGCTCGTCACATGGTTTGGCGTGCGGTCCTGAGACGCTCTCAAGTCCTGAAATGACCCCCGGCGAGGCCTGCCGGGGGTTTTCTTTTGCCCCGCCGCGAACGCCCCCGCCCCCCGCGAAACCCGGTTCAAGTGGCACGCGGCCTGCAAGCAGGCGGTTGTGACACCACAATCGTGAAGCGCCCTGTGCCAGTTCGGAACACCGCGCGTCTCAGAAGCGACAAGGCACCGGCGTTTCAAGATGAGTGATTCCCACGCATATAGTCCGGCAGTCGCCGGTATACCAGCCAGACTCATCAACCTGATCACCAACCGGTCCGGAGATCGCGAAATCTCCCAAGCCGCTCTGGGCGTCTATGCCATGCGCCTGGGGGGGTGTAGCTGCTGCCTTCTTGCTGCAAATTGTGGTGGCCAAACAGATCGGAGCTGAAAACTTCGGCATTTTTGCCTTTGCCTGGGTGCTTGCCACAACCATCGGGCAGTTCTGCTGCTGTGGCTTCAACGAAACATCCAACCGTTTCTTGCCGGCCTACATCATCTCTGGCGACCTGAAGCGGGCACGGGGATTCGTTCAGTTTTCCAGCTTCTTCGTCTTCACGATTGCAGCTATCGTGTGTCTGTTCAGCATTGCAGGTCTGGTCTTGTTCCGCAGCTACATTCCCGCTGACTACTTCCTGCCATCCGTGCTGGCCATGACCTGCGCACCGCTGCTGACGATCACTCACCTGAAAGAGACGTTCTCGATCAGCCGGTCCCTGCCGCTGCGCGGCCTGACCCCAACTTATGTTCTGCGCCCTTTGCTGCTCATGATACTGGTTTGGGCGCTGATCCATCTGGGCATATCGGACGCAAATGCTGATACTGCGCTCGGCGCACTGCTGTTTGCCTCGATCGCGGCGCTGATCGTGCAAACCTTGCTGCTTGGCGGTCCGCTTGGCAAGCAAATGGGCACGGGCAAGGCCACGACCGAAGTCGGGCTATGGCTCAAGGCGTCACTACCATTGCTGTTTGCACAAGGGTTCTTCCTGCTGGCAACAAGCCTCGACGTCTTCGTGTTGTCAGCAATCGTGGAAGCCGAACAGGTCGGCATCTACTTCGCCGCAGCCAAGATTGTAACCTGCGTCTCTTTCATCCAGATGGCCGTTGGCGCAGCCATAACCCGCCGGCTCTCGGAAGCCTTGCAGCAGCAAAACCAGGCTGCATTCACAGCTCACTTTGAACGCGGCAGAGCCATGATGATGTGGCCAACCCTGGCGGGTGTGATTTTTGTGTCCCTGGCAAGCCCGTTGATCCTCAAGGTGTTCGGCCCCGAATTCGCCCCCGGTGCACCGGTTGTGGCCATTCTGTCTGCCGGCCTTTTGATTCAGGCGGTGGCAGGCCCCATCCAGGAGCGCATGATGGTCATGGGTCAGCAGCGCGCCATCGCCTGGATCATCGCCGGATCGTTGCTGTTCAACGTCGTCTCCAGCATTGCCCTGACACTGGTCATGGGCATCATGGGAACGGCAGTTGCCTCTGCAATCAGCATTGTGCTGCGCATCTCATTGATGCGGCACTATTCGCTGCCCGGCCCTCAGCACGCAAAATGACGGCCC
>JAWVYF010000458.1:0-1642 GCA_033722845.1 Anderseniella sp.
GCTGGGCGAGCAGGATGTGCTGGAGCTGCGTAGTATCCACACCCGCATTACTGCGCTGCTGGAGCCCTTCTGCGGTGGCGCTGCCACTGATCCTGCGATGGATGACATACCGCGTCCCAGCTGGTTGCAGCCTTTGAAGCATCCTGACGATGAGGACGCGGACCGGCCATATCCTGTCCGGCAATCCGCCTAAGCACGGGGGCCGCAGAGCAGGCAATGAAAAAGGCCCGGAGGCGATCTCCGGACCTTTGATTGGTTCGTGTGTGCGAGCGCGTGTCTGTCGGACTGTAAAGCTTAGCCCTTCGACAGTTCCTTCTTGCGATCGGCCATGAAGGCTTCGAACTCTTCGCGGTCGCGTGCTTCGCGCAGCTTCAGCACGAAGGCATCAAACTCGGCCCGTTCGTCTTCAAGCCGGCGCAGGGTTTCCTCGCGATAGGCGTCAAACGCAGCGTTGCCGCTGGCAGGTGCCGACGACGTGCCGGACTTGAAGGCTGCTTTAAGTTCGTCGATGCCCTTCTGGGCCAGTTCGTCAACGCTGCCACCCCAGATGATGTAGGCGACGACAGCAAGACCCAGCGGCCACCAGGCCATGAAGCCGAGAACGACAGCGGCCACGCCAAGCGGGGTCCAGCGGCCTTTGCGGCGAGCAATCGTGGTCATGTGAATAATCCCTCCGGTTTTGGGTAACTGATGAGCCGGATATGGTAATCTGCAAATCTCCGTTCAAGATCATGCAGGTTCAATTTCGATGCTGAGCAATCAGAAAATGCCTGAATTCAGCGATATTCTTGAAGCTTCCCAAAGGCTTGAGAGCCAGGCCGTGCGCACGCCGCTGGTACGTTCAGACGTGCTGGACGAGCTGACCGGGGGGCGGATATTCCTGAAGCCCGAGTGCCTGCAGCGTACCGGATCGTTCAAGTTCCGGGGTGCGTGGAATTTCATCTCGCGACTGAGCAAGCAGGCCAATACCGGTGGCGTGGTGGCGTATTCGTCCGGCAACCACGCGCAAGGGGTGGCGGCAGCAGCACGGATCATGGGGCTGCCTGCGCTGATCGTCATGCCGGAGGACGCGCCTGCCATAAAGAAACGCAACACGCTGGCGCTGGGGGCTGAGGTGGTGACCTATGATCGCTTCAGCGGCAACCGCGAGGAAATTGGTGGCGCCATCGCGGCTGAACGCGGGGCGCAGATTGTGCCGCCCTATGAGCATCCGTGGATCATCGCCGGGCAGGGCACGGCGGGCCTGGAGCTGGTGCAAGACCTGGAAGTGCGTGGCGAACGCCCGGACGTTGTGGCCGTGTGCACCGGCGGTGGCGGTTTGACAGCCGGCATTGCCATTGCGGTCAAGGAGTTGGTGCCGGACGCGCAGGTCTTTGCCTGCGAGCCGGAAAACTTTGATGACTATGGCCGCTCACTCGCAGCGGGTGAACGGGTGTCCAATGCGGCGGGGCCGATGTCGATTTGCGACGCCATTGTTACGCCTACGCCGGGCGAGCTGACGTTTGCCGTCAACCAGCCCCGTCTGGCAGGTGGGGTTGCCGTATCTGAAGACGAGGTACGCCGTGCGGTGAGGTTCGCGTTTGAGACGCTGAAGCTTGTGGTGGAGCCGGGTGGTGCTGTGGCGCTCGCCTCCATCCTGTCC
>JAWVYF010000459.1:0-1639 GCA_033722845.1 Anderseniella sp.
CGGAACGCGAGGCCGGCTTCGCAGTGGCGCTGATTACAGGCGAGCGTGCAGGTCTTGATCGGGAAACACGAGAGGCGCTGCAGATATCAGGCCTTGCGCACATCCTGGCCATATCGGGCCTGCACCTGAGCCGGGTGGCTGGTGGTGTGTTCTGGGTGGTGCGTGCGCTGCTGGCGCTGTGGCCATGGGCTGCCCTTACCTTGCCGATCAAGAAGATGGCCGCGCTGGCGGGGCTGGGCGCGGCGGGTTTTTACCTGCTGATCTCTGGTCAGGCAATTGCCACGCAGCGTGCCTTCATCATGCTGGCGGTCATGTTCGTCGCCGTTCTTGCAGGCCGCTCGGCGCTGTCCATGCGCAACCTGGCAATTGCAGCTTTGATCGTCTTGTTGGTCGCGCCGGAGGCCGCATTGTCTGCCAGTTTTCAGATGTCGTTCCTGGCGGTCACCGGGCTGATTGCAGCTTATGAAGCTGCAGCCGGGTGGCAGTCGCGGGTGTACCAGTGGTTCGATGCGCGCGGGGCGGTTTCACAGTTGGCCTTGCGGCTGCTGATCGGCGTGGCCGCACTGAGCGCCACGACACTCGTTGCCAGCACGTTTACTGCATTGCCTGCTGCTTGGCATTTCAACAGGTTCGCAACGTGGTCGCTGCCGGCCAACCTGCTGGCCATGCCGGCGGTGAGCTTCCTCGTCATGCCGGCAGCAGTTGCCAGTGTGCTGGCCATGCCGTTTGGCCTGGAATGGTGGCCGCTGCAGGCGATGCGCCATGGGCTTGATGCGGTCATGGCATCGGCAACAATGGTGGCGTCGTGGCCCGGGGCGGCGCTGGTTGTGCCGGCCATGGTGCCCGTGTTTGCGTTTGTCAGCGCGATGGGGCTGATCTGGCTGGCGCTGTGGAAAGGCAGTTTGCGATGGGCTGGAGCGGCAGCTGCCATGCTGGCCGCCACTGCAGGAACGGGATCGTCCGATCGGGCAGACATCTTTGTCGAGCGTTCAGCGCGCACCATGGCTGCGCGGCTGGATGATGGAAGTCTGGTCCCGGTCCATGCGCGGCGTGGGCGTTACGCCGTCGAGAGGTGGCTTGTGGCGGATGGGGACGGCGCGTCTCTGGCGCAAGCTGCCAAGCGGGTTGGATGGGTTTGCGCAGACAACCTGTGCAGGACCCAAGTTGCCGGCAAGCATATAATCTGGCTGGATCGCAAGGCGAAACCGCCTGGCGATTGCAAGAGCGCGGCCATCGTGGTCAGCGCAGAACCGTTGCGCCGGGCCTGCGGGCGCACCGGCAAGGATAGGGTGGTGATTGACCGGTTCGATGTCTGGCGCAATGGCGCACACGCCATTTACGTAGAAGCCAACGGGACACTGCGACTGGAAACGGCCCGCCATGCCCAAGGCAACGGGCCATGGTCATTCAAGCCGGTGGCGCGGCGCAAGGTGCTGGGCGGCAATACTGCACTCGGTTCAGAAAACAGGAAAAGGTCACGCCCGAAAGCCTCTGCTGCGACGGCTGGCATGCCATCTGACGATGCAGCAGATGATGATGATCAATAACGCCGGATAAGGCCTGCCAGTGTGCCTTGGACCCGAACCTGATCGGGCCCGAAGATGCGTGTCTTGTAGGCGGGGTTTGCCGCCTCAAGTGC
>JAWVYF010000460.1:0-1628 GCA_033722845.1 Anderseniella sp.
CCTGGCGTTCATGCAGGATGCGGTCATCGCCGCCAGTGAGTGGTTCGGAGGCGAACTGGAAATAGTGGATCGGCGTGAAGGCCTGGTTGAGGCCGGGCCACAGCTCATCCGTATAGGCGTTGGTGGCAAGCACGACATAATCTGCAGTGACGATGCCGGTGGGCGTGGTCAGGCGCCATTTGCCATCGGCCCGGTCGAGGCTGGTTACGCGGGTGCCGATGTGCAGCCTGGCACCTGCGCTGACGGCGGCACGGGCGAGGCCTCGCGCGTAGCCCATCGGGTTGATGGTGCCTGCGCGCCGGTCCAGCAGGCCGCCGTGGAAGGCGGATGAGCCGATCTTGTCCCGGGCCTGCTGACGGTCGAGAAGCTCTACAGGCGCGCCCAGCTTGTGCCACTGGTTGTAGCGGTTGGTCAGGTCTGCCATGCCAGATGGTGCATGGGCGGCATGAATGGTGCCGTTGCGCGTGGCCTCGCAGCGGATCTGATACTTCTCGATCAATGAGAACACATACTGCGGTCCGGCGCCGAGAAGGTCGACAAGGTGACTGCCGGCCTGCTTGCCAAGCACATCGAGAACCTGCTCGGGCGGCAACCAGAGCCCGGCATTGAGCAAGCCGGCATTGCGGCCTGACCCTCCATAGCCCACGTCCTCGGCTTCAAGGATGATGCTGGAGACGTTGTGACCGGCCAGATGCAGGGCGGTGGAGCAGCCGGTGTAACCGCCGCCGACGATGGCTACATCCGTATTCGCATCTCCGTCGAGCGGCGCGTAACCGGCGCTCTCGGGGCTGGAAATATCCCACATGGAGATGGCATCACTGACGGACTTTGTCATGGTGAGGTGGAGACCGGAAAAGCGGAATGACATGCCTTCGACAGTGGCGGTTTTCCCAATGCCGCGCAAGGCCCGCCGAACCCGGCAATTGTGGACGAACTATTCCACATCCCGGGTTGCGCATGGCGCGCAGCGAGTCATAATCCCGATCCCGCCTGACAGGAGTATTGTCGGGCCAAGAGACAAACCACAGGGAGAAGACAGGCATGAAACGCCTTCTGGGAATCGCGATGGCAGCTGCCGTCATGGTAACGGCGAGTGCCGTATCGTGGGCAGCCGACACCACGCTCAGGATTTCACTGCAATTGCCGTTGAAGAGCCACCTTGGCCAGAACCTGGTGTTGTTCAAGGAGGAAGTCGAGAAGGCCTCCGAGGGCAAGGTCGAGGTGCAGATCTACGACTCGGCGCAGTTGTACAAGGACAAGGAAGTGCCACAGGCCGTTGGTTCCGGTGCCATTGAAATGGGCGTGGCTTCGCTGACCCGCTTCGTGGGTGACGTGCCGGCGGTGGACATCTTCTACCTGCCGTTCGTGTTCAACACCGAAGAGCTGGTGCGCAAGGCCGTTGCACCGGGCAGTCCGGTGCGCGCTCCGCTGGATGCGGCGATCCTCGAAACCGGATCGCGCGTTCTGTGGTGGCAGGCCTATGGCGGTGCCATCCTGCTGTCCAAGGGCGCGCCGGTGAAAACCCCTGCCGACATGAAAAACAAGAAGGTTCGCGTGTTCGGCAAGACGCTGGGTGCGTTCACCGAAGCAGCCGGCGGCTCGCCGACGCTGATCTCGGGCTCGGAACA
>JAWVYF010000461.1:0-1617 GCA_033722845.1 Anderseniella sp.
GCCACTCAGGGACCTCAATATCTGAACATCAAACCGGTCAAGTGCATCTGATTCAGCCATAAAAATCTCATTTTGTGGGATAATTCACCAATACCAACACGAACCAAGCCATACTTTGCGCGGATAGCGCAAGTCAAACCGAGGTATTTTCGCCAGGACGCGTTGCAGCGCGAACGCCCCACCCTTGCGATGGACACCACCACAGATGAACATGCACACTGGCTCCAGCACAACGAACACCCGGCGAGCCATGAACAAGCCTGATGCCCTGAAGATCATTGAACAGCGACTGCTGTGGCTGTCGCACTGGATGATCCACAACGCCAACAACATCCGGCCGAAGGAGGATGGCATCAAGGTTGGTGGCCATCAGGCCTCATCCGCCTCGATGGTCTCGATCATGACGGCGCTGTACTTCTCGGCCCTCAAGCCGGAGGACCGGGTCGCGGTGAAGCCGCATGCCTCGCCTGTGTTCCACGCCATGCAATACCTGATGGGCAACCAGACACGGGAGAAGATGGAAAACTTCCGCGGGCTTGGTGGCGTCCAGTCATACCCCAGCCGGACCAAGGACATCGACGACGTGGACTTTTCGACCGGATCCGTTGGTCTTGGCGTGGCGATCACATCTTTCGCCTCGCTTGTGCAGGATTTCATCGCAGCCAAGAGCTGGGGCAAGGACTTCAAGCCCGCGCGCATGGTAGCGCTGGTGGGGGATGCCGAGCTCGACGAAGGCAACATCTACGAGACGCTGCAGGAAGGGTGGAAGAACGACCTCAGAAATTGCTGGTGGATCATCGACTATAATCGTCAATCGCTGGACGGAGTTGTCCGCGAGGGGCTGTTCAAGCGCATTGAAAAGATCTTCGACACGTTCGGCTGGGACGTGGTGACGGTCAAGTATGGCGTTCTGCAGCGCGCAGCCTTCAATGAGCCCGGTGGCGGAAAACTGCGTGAGTGGATCGACAACTGTCCCAACCAGCTTTACTCGGCGCTCACCTTTATGGGCGGGGCCGTGTGGCGCAAGCGGCTGATGGACGACCTGGGCGACCAAGGCGATGTGAGCGCGCTGATCGAGCGGCGTAGAGACGACGAGTTGGCCGACCTGATGGAGAACCTTGGCGGCAACTGCGTCACGACAATGGCCGATGTTTTCGACAGCATCGACCATGACCGACCGACCTGCTTCCTCGCCTATACGGTGAAGGGCTGGGGCACGCCGATTGCCGGGCACAAGGACAATCACGGCGGACTGATGACAACCAAGCAGTTCGCCGAGTGGCAGGCGCACATGGGCGTGGCCCAAGGCGAAGAATGGGAACCGTTTGCCACCGTTAGAGATCTCGACGCACTGAAAGGCTTTCTGACTCAGGTGCCGTTCTTCTCGAAGGGCCGCCGGCGTTACGATGATGCACGCCTTGCCGTGCCAGCCATTGTTCCGCCCGATGACAGGGAGATTTCCACCCAGGCTGCGTTCGGCAAGATCCTCGATAATCTTGCGCGTGGCGACAGCGAGCTTGCCGCGCGCATCATGACCACATCGCCTGACGTTACCGGCACCACGTCGCTGGGGCCGTGGGTCAACCGGCGGAAGCTGTTTGCGCGACAGTTCCAGGA
>JAWVYF010000462.1:0-1603 GCA_033722845.1 Anderseniella sp.
CGCCAGCCGCCGCCGCCGGTGATGATGAGCGGGCGCTTGGCCTTGTCCAGTTCGGCCTTCAATGCCTTGATCGCGTCAGGCGCGGGGGCAGCCTCAGGGATCGAGACCGGTTTGCACGCAGTTGCATCGCTCATGGCAGTGAGCATGTCTTCCGGCAGCGCGATCACCACCGGGCCGGGACGGCCGGAGAGCGCCGTGGTCCAGGCGCGCGACAGGATTTCGGGGATGCGGTCGACCTGGTCGATCTCCGTCACCCACTTGGCGACAGAGCCGAAATACGCACGGTAATCGATTTCCTGAAACGCCTCGCGGCCCTTGTCGAAGGTGGCCACCTGGCCAACGAACAGGATCATCGGCGAGGAGTCCTGCATGGCTGTGTGAACGCCTATGGAGGCGTTGGTGGCACCTGGTCCGCGCGTGACGAAGCAGATGCCGGGTTCACCCGTCAACTTGCCGTGGGCGGCGGCCATGAAGGCAGCGCCGCCTTCGTTGCGGCACAGCACGAAGTCCACCTTGCCGCGCGTGTCGTGGAGTGCGTCGAGTACGGCAAGATAGCTTTCGCCGGGTACACCAAAGCCACGCCGGGCACCCAGCGATTGAAGGCATGCCACCAGTAGCTGGCCACCGTTTCTCATGAAAGTCCCCTGAAGAGTGCAGGGTCCGTCTACGCCACGGCCCTTGCCAGCGCGCACTGCGACCACAGCTCGTTGAGTGCGCTGACAAGATGCTCCATGTCCGCGGTGGTGTGCAAGGGGGTGGGGGTGAAGCGTAGCCGTTCTGTGCCTTTCGGCACGGTCGGATAGTTGATCGGCTGCACGTAGATGCCGGCATTGTCGAGCAGCCAGTCGGAGATCCACTTGCACTTGGTGGCATCGCCCACCATCACCGGCACGATGTGGCTGTCGTTCATCAGGTGCGGAATGCCGGCCCGGTCGAGCCGCTTGCGAAGCTCGGCCACCATCACCTTCTGCCGGTCGCGTTCGGTGGCGGATTGCTTCAGGTGGCGGATCGAGGCAACCGCACCGGCTGCAATGGCCGGCGGGATGGCGGTGGTGAAGATGAACCCGGATGCGAACGAGCGTACGAAGTCGATCAGCTTTTCCGTGCCGGTGATGTAACCGCCCATCACGCCAAACGCCTTGCCCAGCGTGCCTTCGATCACGTCGACCCGGTGCATCAGGCCTTCGCGCTCGGCAATGCCGCCGCCGCGGGGCCCGTACATGCCCACGGCATGCACTTCGTCCAGGTAGGTCAGCGCGTTGTGCTTGTCGGCCACGTCGCAGATCTCGGCGATCGGGCCGATGTCGCCATCCATCGAATAGACGCTTTCGAACGCCACCAGCTTCGGCCGGGCCGGATCAACCTGGCTGAGCAGTTCGTCGAGGTGCTTGGGGTCGTTGTGGCGGAAGATGAAGCGCTCTGCCTTGGAGTGGCGGATGCCCTCGATCATCGAGGCGTGGTTGAGCGCATCGGAAAACACCGCGCAGTTGGGCAGCTTCGAGGCGAGCGTGCCGAGCGAGGCCCAGTTGGACACGTAGCCGGAGGTGAAGATGAGGGCGGCTTCCTTGCCGTGCAGGTCGGCGAGTTCGCGCTCCAGCTCGAC
>JAWVYF010000463.1:0-1590 GCA_033722845.1 Anderseniella sp.
ACGGGTGGTGCCTACGCAGTGGACAATGGCTACAGCGACCGGGCGTTCATGGGCCTGCAAGGCAGCCTGTACGACGATACCGGTTTTGGCGTTCACGTGGATGCGGTTCATGTGCAGCGAGAAGAAGAGGCAGCCTTCGTGGCGGCCGGACTTTCATACGCCGTTACGCCAGGTACCCGGCTGAAACTGATGGCTGGTACCAGCACCGACAACCTCGAAATTCAGCCCGAGCTTTACCTTAATGGCAGCGCCACGTTTGATTTGGGACCGCAGGCAGGTTTGGTCATCACCCCTGAAGTGATCTACCGGCAGTACCGCTCGGGGACCGAGGAAGTGCAGGCGCAAGGCGCCATCTCCAAGTACTTCAAACCGTTCAAGGACGGATCTTACATTGTCGGCACAGTGTTCGGCTCGGCCACCTTCGTTCAGCCCGGTGACAATGTCGGCTGGGAAGCAGGGGCCAACGTGCTGCACGTGCGCCCGCGGCACATGTCCATGGGCATGGGGCTCGTGGCCGGCACATCTGCCTATGACAATCTTCTGGGGCCGGTGCCCACCAACGTTCGCAATGACTACATCGGTGTGCGCCCGTCTGTGTCGATGTATCTGTCGCCCGACGTCGAGGTGTTTGCCCGTGGCGAATACCTGTGGACGGACTTCTATGAACTTGCAGGCGGGTTTGCGGGTATCAAGTACGCGTTTTGAGCTGACCGGTAGTCCCGGCGGCGGAAGGGTTCGGTTGCGTGAGTGTGTTTACGGGCATAGGCGAGATGCTGGTTGCGGCCATCTTCCTGGGTGTGTTCGCATTGACCACGCTGATGACCGTTGTGTTCGTCTCGCGCCAGCTGTTCATGACGCTGTTCATCCTGTTCACCAACAGGCGCTCTGCCTATACGGAACTCGAGCTGTCCCAATGGCCCACCGTTACGGTGGTGATCCCGGCGCACAATGAGGAATTGGTGATCGACGGCGGCTTGCGGGCCATGTCGAAGATCGACTATCCGCACGACCGCATCACGTTTCTGGTGTTGAATGACCGCTCGACAGATCGCACCCGCGAGTTGGCCAGCGCCTGGGAGGCCAGGGACCGGCGGTTCAAGGTTTACAACAGGTCGTTCGATGCAGAGCCGGGCAAGCCGGCAGCTATCAAGGAAGTCATCTCGCACCTCGACAGCGAGATCATGGTGTTCTTTGATGCGGACTATCTGCCGGAGCCTGCGATCATCAAGCACCTCGTCGCGCCCTATGTCGATCCTGAGGTCGGCTCAACGATGGGCCGCGTGGTGCCGTACAACACCAATGCCAACATGCTCACCAAGCTGATCGATCTGGAGCGGCGGGGCGGCTACGTGGTCGACCAGCAGGCCCGTTCGCTGTTGAACTTCCTGCCTCAGTTTGGCGGTACGTGTGGTTCGGTGCGGCTGGCTGCGCTGAACGAGGCCGGGGGGTGGCGCAAGGACGTGCTGGCTGAGGATACCGACCTTACCTACCGGCTGTTTCTGAATGGCTGGACGGTTGAGTATCTCAACCACGCTGCCTGTTATGAAGAAAGCCCGGAAAACTGGCCCATCCGGATGAAGCAGGTGCGCC
>JAWVYF010000464.1:0-1571 GCA_033722845.1 Anderseniella sp.
CGGCGGTGCCGGTGCGGCATCGCTGGCAGCCAGCATGGCATCGATATCATCCTGCCCGGCGTCGCCGGACTCGGACAAAGCGGCCGCCCACTCATCCGCCAGCGCCTGCTCCTCAGGGGAGGTTGCCTCTTCGCCTTCGTCTACAGTGTCATTTTCGTCTGCCATCGTTTTTCCTCGGCTGGCGTTGAATGGGGTTAACAGTTAGCGCAAGCGCTCGATCGGGTCGATCACCTGCAGAGCCAGGTTGCCTTTATGCGCCCCCAGCTTGACCTTGAATGACGGCACGCCATTGGCGCAGAGCACCATATGCTCGGGCAGCTCGACGGGGATCACATCACCGGGTTGCATATGCAAAATGTCGCGCAATTTGAGCTGACGTCGCGCCACGGTGGCACCCAGCGGCACACTGACGCCCAGGATGTCTTCGCGCAGGGCCTTAATCCAACGCTCATCCTGATCGTCGACATCCGACTGGAAGCCGGCGTCGAGCATTTCGCGAATCGGTTCAATCATCGAATAGGGCATGGTCACGTGCAGGTCGCCGCCGCCGCCGTCCAATTCGATATGGAAGGTGGAAACCACGATCACTTCACTGGGGCTGACGATGTTGGCCAGGGCCGGGTTCACTTCCGAGTTGACGTACTCGAAGTTGATATCCATCACCGCGTGCCAGGCCTCTTTGAGGTCGATAAAGGCCTGATCCAGCACCATGCGCACCACACGCAACTCGGTCGGGGTAAATTCACGCCCCTCGATCTTGGCGTGGCGGCCATCGCCACCGAAGAAGTTATCCACCAGCTTGAACACCAGCTTGGCATCCAGAATAAACAACCCGGTGCCGCGCAGCGGCTTCATCTTCACCAGGTTGAGGCTGGTCGGCACGTACAGCGAATGCACATATTCACCGAACTTCATGACCTGCACCCCGCCCACGGCCACATCGGCAGAGCGGCGCAACAGGTTGAACATGCTGATGCGGGTATAGCGGGCGAAACGCTCGTTGATCATTTCCAGGGTTGGCATGCGCCCACGGACGATGCGGTCCTGGCTGGTCAGGTCGTATTGCTTGACGCTTCCCGGTTCGGCTTCGTCCTCGGTTTCGACCAGGCCATCATCAACGCCATGCAACAGCGCATCGATCTCGTCCTGGGAAAGTAGGTCTTGCACAGCCATATGCCGCTCCTGATTACTGCAACACGAGGTTGGTGAACAGCACTTGTTCTACCGTGACCTTGCCGGTCTCTTTCTCAGCCAGCTCCTGCACGCTGGCAGTCGCCTGCTGACGCAGCATTTCCTTGCCCACCGGGGTGATCAGGGAAGCGAAATCCTGACCGGAAAACAGCATCACCAGCCGGTTACGCAACACCGGCATATGCACCTTGAGCGCATCCAGGGCCGCTTGATCACGGGTCATCAGGGCCACACTGACCTGCATATAACGGGCCCGGCCCTGGTGATTGAAGTTCACCACAAATGCGGGCGACAGCTCTTCGTAAATCGCCGCCTGCTTGACCGGCACAGCCGGCTCGGCGCTGGCCTCGGCTTTGGCTGCATCGGCACCCGCGTCTTTC
>JAWVYF010000465.1:0-1558 GCA_033722845.1 Anderseniella sp.
AGCTTCACCTGCACATGCGCTGGGCCGGACTGGTGGCCGGTGCTTTGCTGGTGGTGTTTGTGCTGGTGGGTCAGGCCAGACTGGGCTTGCGCGAGCGCTATTTGCTGGCACTTGCTGCAGCGGCAACGCTTGCGGCTCTTGTCCTCTCCGACGCGCCGTGGGAGCTGATGCAGCGCGGGCTTGGCCAGGCAACATTCCTTGCAGCCTTCATGCTGCTGCTGGCGCTGCTACGTGACGGCGCGGTAACATCGCCCTCGGTCCTCGCGCTTGGCAAATACCTCACCCGCCGCCCGCCCGGGCAGCGCTATCTTGCCATTCACACGGGCAGCCATGCGCTGGGCATGATCCTCAACTTCGGTGCGCTCAGCCTGCTCGGGCCCCTGATCCAGCGCGGAACAGAGACCGATGCGAAAGACAATCCGGAACTCGCACAGTGGCGGCTGCAACGGCAGATGTCGGCGCTGGCGCGCGGGTTTTCATGGATCATCGCCTGGTCGCCCACTGCGGTGACGCAAGCGCTGGTCGTCAGTGTCGTGACAGGCTCAAAGGCCTTCGCCGTCGCCAGCATAGGTCTGGTGGTGGCAGCCGGCGGGTTGCTGATCGGCTGGGGGGCTGACCGCATCACCGGCAAACGCGCCCGCGCCAGCCTGGCCAGCCACGACGCCCTGCCGCGGCCCGACCTGGAAGCCTTGAAGTTTCCAGCCTCTGCGTTTGCCAGGTTTGCCACCGTCTGCCTGGCGCTCGCATTGATCTCCGGCCTGCTGATCGTATTTGCCGGCGCCAGGGTGATCCCCGCCCTGATGCTGGCAAGCCCCCTTGTCACGGCTGTGTGGGTGTGGGTGCAGTTTGGCAGAGGCCCCAATGGTGTCGCAGACGTTCTGGCCCGGGCCCGGCATATCGCCACGGCCTCGATTCCGGCCGGATCGCCCGAGGCCGTCACCCTTTCTGCTGCCGGATACATCGGCATCGTGGCCGCAGGCCTGGCCAATGCGCCGGCACTGGCCGGCTGGATCGGCATCGACGACTGGCCGCCACTGGCCGTCTACGTCGCGATGATGACGCTTGTCCCGCTTGCATCGAACCTTGCAGCACCGCCAATGCTCACGGTGACCTTCTTCGGCTCACTCTATTCTGCGCTGCCGGCCAGCCATCTCGACCCCTCTGTTCTGGCCGCCTCCATGGCACTGGGCTGGGCGCTCAACCTGACCGCCTCGCCGTTTGGCGCGACGGCGCTGATCCTGGGCCGCATCACCGGCATTCCCGGCACCACCCTGTCCTGGAAGTGGAACACCGGCTTCACGCTGGCCATGTGGCTTTGGGCTGTAACGGTGCTGGCAACGGTGGAAACCCTATCCACGATCTGAGACATCAAGCTGTTGCACTCGTGCGTCCAAGACAGCATGATGCGCGCCATGTGCCAGCACACCAAGGCACCTTGAGCGCCTCCGGAACCAACCGGAGCCAAACGTCAACAGGGAGTAGACACAAGACCATGAAGCTCAACAAATTGCTTGCAACGACTGCACTTGTCGCCTTTGCGGCCACCTCCACTTTCGGC
>JAWVYF010000466.1:0-1550 GCA_033722845.1 Anderseniella sp.
ATCCAGGAAGTGGCGCGCGAACGCACCCTGCCCGCCGGCAACGCCTGATCCGCAAGGCGGCTGACCTCAGCCTTCTGCGCCAGCCAGCTTGACCAGCGTCTGCATCAGCTGGCGGGTGCCATTGAGGCGGTCCTCAGGCGTATCCCAATTGCGGATGATCACCAGCTTCATGTCCGGCCTGATCTTGGCGCGTGACCCCTGATCGTTGATCCATTGCACCAGCGCATCCGGATTGGGGAACTTGCCATCCCGGAGGGTGAATACGGCGCCCTTCGGCCCGGCATCGATGTTTGACACATTGGCGGTGCGGCACAGAAGCTTGATCGAGACGATGTCGATGAGGTGACTGACTTCCTCAGGCAGGCGGCCGAAGCGATCCTGCAATTCGGCGGCAAACCCGTCCAGCTCGTCCTGCGTCGGCAGGTCGGCAAGCCGCCGGTAGACACCAAGACGCACCTGCAGGTCGGGAATGAAGTCTTCCGGCAGCAACACGGACGTGCCGACATTGATTTGCGGCGACCACTGCCCATCGGCCTCGACCTCGAGATCACCGGAGCGCAGCGAGGCGACAGCTTCTTCCAGCATGTGCTGGTAAAGCTCGAAGCCGACTTCCTTGATGTGGCCCGACTGCTCTTCGCCCAGCAGATTGCCGCCGCCGCGCAGGTCAAGGTCGTGGCTGGCAAGCGTGAAACCAGCGCCCAGTGAATCGAGCGATTGCAGCACCTTGAGGCGCTTCTCCGCGCTGTCGGTGAGCGGCTTGTTGGCTGGCACCGTAAACAGCGCATAGGCGCGCTGCTTGGACCGGCCGACGCGGCCGCGGATCTGGTAGAGCTGGGCCAGGCCGAACATGTCCGCCCGGTGCACAATAAGCGTGTTTGCGGTCGGGATGTCGAGACCGCTTTCGATGATGGTGGTCGCGAGCAACACATCATACTGGCGGTCGTAGAAGCCGGTCATGATGTCGTCGAGCTCGGTCGGTGCCATGCGGCCATGAGCCACCGCGACCTTTACCTCCGGCACCTGCTCCCGCAGAAACGCGCTGATCTCTTCAAGGTCCGAGATGCGTGGCACGACATAGAAGCTCTGACCGCCACGATAGAGCTCTCGCAGCAGGGTTTCGCGGATGATCACGGGATCGAACGGTGAGATGTACGTGCGTACGGCCAGCCGGTCGAGCGGCGGCGTGGTGATGAGCGAAAGCTCGCGCACGCCGGACAAGGCAAGCTGCAAGGTACGCGGGATGGGCGTGGCGGTGAGCGTCAGCACATGCACGTTGGAGCGCAGCTCCTTCAGCTTCTCCTTGTGCTTGACGCCGAAATGCTGCTCTTCGTCGATGATCAGCAGGCCAAGCTCGCGGAATTTCACATCGTTTGCCAGCAGCGCATGGGTGCCGATGATGATGTCCACGTCACCAGACTCAAGGCCCTTCTTGGCCTCGTTGATATCCTTGCGGCCCACCAGCCTCGATGCCTGCTCGATACGCACCGGCAGCCCCTTGAAGCGCGCGGTGAAGGTGGCGAAGTGCTGGCGCGCCAGCAGCGTGGTCGGCA
>JAWVYF010000467.1:0-1548 GCA_033722845.1 Anderseniella sp.
CGTTCATTCCTGTTATCGACGCGATCCTGGAGTCTGACAAGGAAGCGCCGAGGAAGCAGCGCCACACGGCGAAGCGGATCTTCGAGCGCCTGAGGGACGAGCACGGGTTTACCGGCGGCATCACCATTGTCACCGATTATGTGCGCGAGACCCGGCAGCGGACGGCGGAGAAGTTCGTGCCGCTGCATCATCCTGCCGGACATGCGCAGGTGGATTTCGGGGAAGCCATCGGCGTGATCGGCGGCGTGCAGCGCAAGCTCCACGTCTTCTTCATGGATCTGCCCTATTCGGACATGCCGTTCATGAAGGTTTATCCGGCGGAGACGACGGAGGCTTTCCTGGATGGCCACGTCAGCGCGTTTACGTTCTTCGGTGGCGTGCCGCAGTCTATCCTCTATGACAACACCACGCTGGCCGTGGCGAAGATCTGCGGCGATGGCCGGCGCAAGCGCACGCAGGCATTCACGAAGCTCTTGAGCCACTATCTGTTCCGCGACCGTTTCGGACGTCCCGGCAAGTGCAATGACAAGGGCAAGGTCGAGAACCTAGTCAAGAACGGGCGTCGCCGGTTCCTGACGCCGGTGCCAAAGGCGGCGAGCTTCGATGACCTGAATGCCAAGCTTGAAGCCGATTGTCTTGCCGAACAGGACCGTCGTGCCGGTCGTCACGATGCCACCATCGGCGAACGTCTTCTTGACGACCTGGAAGATTTCCGAGAGTTGCCGCCCGGGTTCTTTGAAGCCTGCGAGACCAAGGCGGCGCGCGTCACCTCGACATCGCTGGTGCGCTATCGGGGCAATGACTACTCGGTGCCGACGACGCATGGTCACCGCCAGGTCATCGTCAAGGGCTTCGTAGACGAGGTCGTGATCGTCTCGGGCGCGGAGGAGCTTGCACGCCATCCGCGCAGCTACGAACGCGCCGCCTTCGTATTCAATCCGCTGCATTATCTGGCCCTGCTGGAGCAGAAGCCGGGCGCACTTGATCAGGCCGCGCCACTCAAGGACTGGGTTCTGCCGGATCAGTTCGATCATCTGCGCCGGCTCCTCGAAGCGCGGATGGGCAACAAGGGCAAGCGCGAGTTCATTCAAGTGCTGCGCCTGATGGAGATCTTCGATCAGGACCTGGTCGCCGACGCCGTCACACAGGCCATCCAGATGGGCGCAATCGGCTTCGATGCCGTCAAGCAGATCATCGTTGCCCGCCTTGAACGCCGTCCGCCACACCTCGACCTCGATGCTTATCCACATCTCCCACAGGCCAATGTCGGGATCACCCGCGCTGCCGCCTACGCAACTTTGACAGAAGGGATGGCGGCATGAGCGAAACGGAAACAGCAGCCGAAGTGGCCGATCCCAAGGTCCTGCTGGCTCACCACCTCAAGAAACTCAAGCTGCCGACGATCCTGGCAGAGTATGACAAGCAGGCACGCCTGTGCGCTGAACAGCGTATCGATCATGTCCGTTACCTGATGCGGCTTGCGGAACTGGAACTCATCGAACGCGAGAGGAAGATGGTCGAGCGGCGCATCCGGGCAGCGAGGTTCCC
>JAWVYF010000468.1:0-1546 GCA_033722845.1 Anderseniella sp.
AAAGATATCTTTATATGGAGAACGCCAATGTCCATCGCTCCCGCGTCCCGCAGCCAGTTCCAGCCCGGCGGCAGCCCTCGTGTATCCTTTGAGGTGTTTCCAGCCCGCTCGACCATGCAGTCAGACGGCATGAGTGAGTTGGCTCGAACCATGGCACGGTATCAGCCGGAATTTGTTTCGGTTACCTACGGCGCGGGCGGCAGCAGCCGCGAAGCCTCATTCGGTACTATTGGGCAACTCATTGAAAACGGCGGCTTTCCAGTGGTCGGACACCTCACATGCGCCGGCCAGACACAGGCGCAAACCAATGCGGTTATCGAACGCTACAAGGCGCAAGGCGTGAAGGGCATTCTGGCCCTGCGCGGCGACATGCCTGGAGTAACCGGCCCGTATGAACCGCACCCGGAAGGCTATGAAAACGCAACAGATCTGACCCGGGCGCTGGCAAAGCGCGGTGACTTTGATACCTATGTGGCCGCCTATCCGGAAGTGCATCCGGCGTCCGAATCTGCCGGTGCCTGCCTTGCCAACCTCAAGCGCAAGCTGACTGCGGGTTCAAAGGCTGCCATCACCCAGTTCTTCTTCGACAATCGCGACTACTTTGATTTCATGGAGCGCGTGCGTGCCGCCGGCATATACCAGCCAATCATCCCCGGTATTCTTTTGATCCATGATTTCAACAAGGTGGCAAGTTTTGCCAGCCGCTGCAACGCACGCATTCCGGACGCCTATCACGACATGTTCGATCGTTTGCCCGCGCATTCTGCCGAGCACAAGGAACAGGCTTGCGAACTGGCCGCAGACCAGATCGTGCGGCTGGCCGCGCAAGGTGTCGATCACGTTCACATCTACACCATGAACCGCCCGGACCTGGTGGAGCGCACCTGCCGTCTGGCCGGGATCGAAATGGTGCAAGCTGCGCAAACCGTGGCCTGAGCGGCATTTTCTGCGACCATTGCAGTCGGTTTTGAACAGGCGGCTGTCGCAATACCCGCAGTGAGCAGCGCGCCGCGCCGCTATATCTGCATCGACACATGAGCCAACGCCCTGGAGCACCTGATCCCATGGCCCAACTGATCATTACCTACTGGCGCGACATCCCTTCGCAGGTCACCGTGAAGGCTGGCCGAAAGGCTGAAAAAAAGATGCTTTCCGAGCGTTTCCAGGAGGCAATCGACATGGCCGCCATGCGCTCGGGCGCAGCGGAGACCGACGACTACCTGGCAGAATGGCGCCGTTCGGAGCCAACGGAAGTGGGCGACGACCTGGCAGCCGAAGCCGAAGCTGCCGCCAGCCAGCTGGAAGCCGAATTTGACGGCGGCAAACTCAAGCAACTTATAGGTAATGGTGGACGAAACTGAACCATTATCACCCCCCACATTCAACCTGTATTCACCCCATTGTTGACCAGATTTCGCGAGCCTTGAAAGGACGCCTCACATGACCCGCACCGTAATCGCCTCCGCCACGAAGGAAGTCATCATCGGCTTCGACCAGCCGTTCTGCGTGATCGGCGAGCGCATCAATCCGACGGGCCGGAAGAAGC
>JAWVYF010000469.1:0-1542 GCA_033722845.1 Anderseniella sp.
ATCAACGGGCCGGGTGATCCATGAAGCTGCCAGCAATTGCGGAGCACAGTCAGCCGGGCGCAACGCGGGTGCCATTGCACCAGGCATGAATGCCGATCTGGTGGCGCTGGACACGGACCACATCAACCTCGCAGGCAGCTGCAACGACACGCTGCTCGACAGTTTCATCTTCGCCGGTGACTCGTCGATGGTCCGCGATGTCTGGGCGGCCGGGCGGCATGTGGTGCGTGAAGGCCGCCACATAGCGCGCGACGCCATCACCGCCACCTATCGCAAGACCACCGCCCGGTTGATGGACATCCTGTGATGGCCGCGATCGACACCAACTCCTGGCAGGGCATACGGACGGAAGTCATTCGCCGCATTGCAGATGGCGAGTGGAGACCGGGCGAGTTGATCCCCGGCGAGGTTGAATTGGCCGACGAGTTCGGCTGTGCCCGCGCCACGGTCAACCGGGCGCTGCAGGATCTGGCCGACGCAGGCCTCATTGAACGCAAGCGCAAGGCCGGTACGCGCGTGGCGCTTAACCCGGTGCGCAAGGTGACGGTTGAAGTGCCGGTAATCCGCAAGGACGTGGAGGCCCGTGGTTCGCACTATTCATTCGCGCTGCTCGGCAGCCGCATCATGACGCCGTCCCCCGCGATCACGGCACAGTACGGCCTGAAACCCGATGCTTCGCTGCTCGGCTTGTGGACCTTGCATCAGGCCGACCACCAGCCGTTCGGACTGGAAGAAAGGTGGGTCAACCTTGATGTGGTACCAGCCATTGCCAAGGCGGATCTCAAGGCGGTCAGCGCCAACGAATGGCTGGTGCAGCACATGCCCTTGTCGCGGGCCGAGTTCTCATTCTCCGCCGCCAGCGCCACGCAGCCCGAGGCCCGGTTGCTGGGCTGCGAAACCGGCGCGGCGCTGTTCATTGTAAGCCGCACCACCTGGGCGGGTGACGCGCCGATTACTGCCGTGCGGCTGGCCTATGCGCCGGGGTACGTGATGGAGACGGTGGTTTAGGGGGTTACTCAGCCATTCTTGTACCCTGGACCCCGTTTCGGGGCCCAGTCTGGATCCCGGCACAAGGCCGGGATACAGCAAGCTGAATGAGCCCTAGCCCAACCCCACATCCTTCTTCACCAGCGCGGCATACAGCTCCCGTATGCGCAGGGTCACTGGCCCCGCGCCGTCGTGCTCGCCGATTTTCACGCCATCGAGCGAAGCCACCGGTGTCTGTGCGCCGAACGTGCCAGTCAGGAAAGCCTCGTCCGCCGAGTAGGTGTCGAACAGTGAGTAGTTGCGCTCGAACACGGGAATACCGTTGTCGCGGCACAAGTTGATGACGTTCTGACGGGTGACCCCGTTCATGCAGTAGTCGCCGGTGGACGTCCACACCTCGCCCTTGCGCACGATGAAGAAGTTGCAGGCATTCGTGGTGTTGACGAAACCGTGCGGGTCAAGCATCAGGCCTTCGTCGGCGCCGACCCGCTCTGCCTGCAGGCAGGCCAGCACGCAGTTGAGCTTGGAGTGGGAGTTGTACTTGGCGTCCTGCGC
>JAWVYF010000470.1:0-1537 GCA_033722845.1 Anderseniella sp.
GGACCTGATCCTCGTGCTGGCGGTGGACTGTTCCTATTCGGTCGACTCGCGTGAATTCCGCCTGCAGATGGATGGTATCGGCCATGCCTTCCAGCACAATGACGTGCAGCGTGCCATCCAGTCCGGACCTCTGGGGCGCATTGCCGTTACCGTGTTCCAGTGGTCGGACGCCGAGAACCAGTCGCTATCCACGCCCTGGACGGTGATCGACAGCCCGGCCACGGCCAACGCGTTTGGCCAACAGATGTTTTCTGTAAAACGGCAACTGTCCGAGGGCGGCACCGCCATCGGCGCAGCCTTGTTGTTTGGCGCAGCAGCCCTGGTCGCTGCCCCGATTATATCCAACCGCCGCGTGATCGACGTGGCTTCGGACGGCCGCAACAATCGCGGTGAAATCGTTGATCTTGCCCGTGACGAGGTTATCTCCCGCGGCATCACCATCAACGGCCTGGCCATCCTCAACGAGTGGCCGACGCTGGACAAGTATTTCGAGCAGTCGGTTGTCGGTGGCCCCTACCACTTTGTCGTAAAGGCGAACGACTACGACGCCTATCGCGAGGCAATCTACCGGAAGCTTTTGAAGGAGATTACCGGTCCCGGCCTGTCGTGAGGTGCTGCCATGTCGAGCGCGTTTCCCCACCTGTTCACCCCGCTTGCGATTCGAGGCGCTACCTTGCGCAACCGCATCGTGTTCGGCTCGCACACCGCAAACATGGCCGACAACGGCCTGCCGGGAGAACGCCACCTGGGCTATTACCGTGAGCGTGCGCTGGGCGGGGCGGGCATGATCGTGGTCGAGCCGGTGCCGGTGCATGAAACGGCACTTCTCACGCGCGGCAACTTCCGGCCCGGGTCTGACGAGGTCATTCCGCACTTCCGCAAGATTACCGACGCGGTGAAGGCGGAAGGCGCGGTGATCTGCAACCAGCTTTATCATGTCGGCCAGCACGGCGACTTCGACAACTCGTTCCAGCCCAACTGGTCGCCGTCCGGCCTGCCGTCTTTCCATGACAGCGATGGCTCGCACCAGATGTCGGAAGCCGAGATCGAGGAAGCCATCGAGAGCTTCGTGGCAGCTGCCCGCCGGGCGCGGGACGCAGGCTTTCAGGGCGTGGAACTGTTTGCCGCCTACAATGCACTGATTGACCAGTTCTGGACCCCGTTCAACAACCGCCGTGACGACCGCTGGGGCGGCTCGCTTGAAAACCGCTGCCGCTTTGCCGCCGAGATTGCAAGCCGCATCCGCAACATGGCGGGCGAGGACTTCATCATCGGCCTTGCCATCAACCTGCATCCGGAAGTCGAGGCGTCGCTGTCGATCGAGGCGACGCAGGAGGTGCTGGCCTGGTTCGACCAACGCGCGTTGTTTGATTATGTGACCTGCGGAACGGGAAGCTATTTCGATTTCACCGGGCTTATTCCGAGCGTCTTTTTTCCTGACAAGTTCGGCGCGCCTTATGCCGAGGCGCTCAAGGCCGTGTGCAAGCACATCAAGGTGCAGGCCGAAAGCCATATCCGCACGCCAGAGAACGCCGAA
>JAWVYF010000471.1:0-1531 GCA_033722845.1 Anderseniella sp.
CCCGGATTTCGCCGGTGGGGGGGCACACGTTGGCCGTAAGAACGAGCCCGCCACAGGATTATTGTGCCCCCGTCGGGTTTGTCTACATTTCCGTCGCGCGGTACCTTTTTCGCAAGTCGTGCATCCCCAAGCGAGGTCCCGGTACAGAGATCCATGATCCTAGGAAGAGTCGTCGGTACAGTCTGGGCTACGCGAAAGGACGATCAGCTCATCGGCATGAAGCTGCAGATCGTGCGCGAGGTCGATATCGATCTGGAGCTCATGGATCGATTCGTTGTCGCGGTGGACAGCGTGGGTGCGGGTGTCGGAGAGGTGGTGCTGGTGGCGCAGGTGGCGCAATAGCAGGTGGTGCCGGAGGCGCAGGTGGTGCCGGAGGTGCGATATTCGGTGGCGCAGGCGGTGCTGGCGGAGCCGGTGGTGCTGGAGGCGCAGGCGGAGCCGGAGGTGCTGGCGGCGCAGCCAGTGCGGCAGGCTCCTATAGCCCGTTTCTCGCCAGCGCCATGATAACTGCTCGCGACGGCATTGCAGGCCGCTTCGACGGTGCAACTCTCGACCCTCGCGAACTCGTCGGCAATGACCCGGATAACATGGCGCGATGGGCGCCGTGGGTTCGCGCCTTTGTCATTAACAACGAGATTTTTTCACGGCTCAATTGCACGTCCGAAGTTGTCAGCGGCTCGTTGACAAGGGCAAATATCTGGTACGAAGAAGTTACCCTGCCACCGGGTCAGCCGCCGCAGGCCAGCTATCACCGGTTGCTGTCACTTACCCGGCCTTCACGGCAGGACTTCATCGCCCAGCTCGACCTGGTCAACAACTATGCCGATCTGCGCAACGACCGCGCCGCAGAAGTGCTCAACCAGGTGGGCTTTCCCACGCCCTTCTTCGGCTCCATCGTCTCTCTCCACCCGGAAAGCACCAGCCACACACTGGAACTTGTCGGTATTTGCCAGATCGTTGCGGCCGCCCTGGCCATGCAGATGAAGCACCGGCTGGCCTGCCTGCGTCCGGATGCCTATTCGCCACAGATCCAGCCAATGATCCCCACCCCGGGTCACGGCACACTGCCAAGCGCCCATGCGGCCGAGGCGTTCATTGTGGCCGGCATCCTGTCCATCCTGCTGCCCCCCAGCATGGATCGCGCCAACATGCTGATGGCGCAAGCCTCGCGGATTGCCGTCAATCGAACAGTGGCCGGCGTACATTTCCCGGCCGATACATTTGCCGGCGCGTTGATGGGCCTCACGCTGGCCGAATACATCGCAGCAAGGGCACGCGGCGGAAGCCTGACGGCAGGTACCTTCGACGGCAACGGCATCGCGCATGATGACTTCCACGTATCCAAGGTGCTGCAGAACGGCGCGCGCACCAGCTATACCAACGGTGCCGGCGCACAGATCATCACCGTCGACCACGCCAATGCAGACCATGCCGTGTCCATTGCGGCAGACAACATTTCCTCGCCCTTGAACTGGCTCTGGCAGCGCGCACAAGCCGAGTGGACCTGACCCTCTGAACAGGATCTCACCCA
>JAWVYF010000472.1:0-1514 GCA_033722845.1 Anderseniella sp.
CCTGCCGGACCAAATGCCTCGAGAAGCAGCGGCAGACCGAGAAACCCGATATTGCCGATCGCAGCACCCTGCCCCATCACCGCCAGTTCTCCCGCGCGCTCGGCAAACAGCACCCGCGTCAGCAGCGCGGACACCGCGAAGACCGTTAGCCCGGCCACCAGCCACGCACCCAGGAACGCCCAGTCGATCAGCTCACCAAACGGCTGCCGGCCCAGCGTCCCGACTACGAGGCACGGCACGCCGAAATTGAACACATAGGCGTTCAGGCCGCTGGCAGCCGCTTCCGGCACGATGCCGCGCCGCGCCGCGATCCAGCCAAGCGCGATGACCACAAAGACCGGAATGGTCAGGTTGAGAAAGGTTTCCATCGGCCCCCAAGCCGCAAACACGAAGCAAGGCCCGGCAACAGACCCGATCAGCCCCGCCCGGTCAAGCTGGCAAGCGAGCGTTTCTGCACGCCGGCCTCATCGAAGTTGGCCGGATCGAGCCAGGCTTCAAAGCCTGCCTTCAGCGCCGGCCATTCGGTATCGATGATCGAGAACCACGCCGTATCCCGGTTGCGGCCCTTGTACATGGTCGCCTGCCGGAACAGCCCCTCGTAGGTAAACCCCAGCCGCTGCGCTGCCGCCCGCGACGGCGCGTTCAGCGCATCGCACTTCCACTCATACCGCCGGTAGCCCAGTTCATCGAACACCCGCGCCATCATCAGGTACATGGCCTCGGTGGCACCGCGCGAGCGCTGAAGCGCCGGGGCGTAATTGATGTGACCCACCTCGATCACGCCCACCGCCGGCTCGATGCGCAGGTAACTCGCCACGCCGACGGCCTTGCCCGACGCCTTGTCGATGATCGCGTGAAACAGCGGATCGTCACCCATGCACGTCTTGGCTATCCACTCCGCCGCCTCGTCGACGCTGGCGAACGGGCCATACGGCAGATAAGTCCAGATGCGGCCCTCCTTGTCCGCGCTGAACGCCTCGAACAGTTCTGCTGCATGGGTTTCTACGCTTACCGGCTCCAGCCGCACGTAACGGCCTTCCATCGCAACCCGCGGCGGGCGCGGCCTTGCCGTCCATCCCGGCACTTCAAAGCCGATCGGCTGACCCAGTTCGTTCGTCCGGTTGCTCATGCCTGTTGCTCCGCAATTGCCTGCCCAGCCACCCAGCCGGACGACCACGCCCACTGGAAATTGTACCCGCCCAGCCAGCCGGTCACGTCCACCACCTCGCCGATGAAGTACAAGCCGGGGACCGATCTCGCCTGCATGGTCTTCTGGTCCAGTTCGCGCGTATCAACCCCGCCAAGCGTCACCTCCGCCGTGCGATACCCCTCCGTGCCGACCGGCCAAAGCTGCCAGCTTTCCAGCACGCCGCACAGAGCCAATATCTGTTGCTTCGACAAGTCCGCCATATTCAGGCCGGCAACGCCCGCTTCCTGCGCCACGACAGCCGCCAATCGCTTGGGCAGCACCTCGCCCAGCCCAACCTGCACCTGACGGCGGCCTTCACGCTGAC
>JAWVYF010000473.1:0-1511 GCA_033722845.1 Anderseniella sp.
GCTGTTCTACGAGCAGCTGGAAACCATCCTCGACTATGCAGGCGATTGCGTCATCTCGATGGACCACCTGGCCGAGGAAGCCATGGACGCCCGCCGTACGCAGATCGCCGAGTATTACGACGCGCGCGTTGAGGCATTGAACAAGGATACCTTTGGCGCGCCTGAGTACAAGCCGTTGCCACCCGGGCGCATGTATCTCACAGGTGATGAGTGGCCGGACCGGGTATCTGGATATCCGGTTGTGGCGCTCACCCCGTTTGAAGCGCCGGAAAGTGGTCAGGTGCGCGTGCTGTCAGCAGCAGGACGTCAGGGCCGCAGTTTTGCAGCCGAGCGTGCAGAGGCAGGCCGCAACGTGTACGAAGCGGTGATTGATCACGTTCGCAGCCTTCAGCGCGGCGGCAAGCGGGTTCTGCTGGCCGCCTGGACAGAAGGTTCGCGTGACCGGTTGCAGGGCATTCTCAAGGATCATGAGCTTGGCCTCGTCGTCGCCGCTGAAAACGGACCTGAGGCACTCAAGCGGTCCCGCGATATGGTGTCGGTCGTCATTCTCGGCCTCGAAAGCGGCTTCGAGGCAGAAGACTTCGCCGTCATTGCCGAGCAGGACATTCTGGGAGACCGTCTTGTCCGCCGCGCCAAGCGCCAGCGCAAGGCAACCGACTTCATAACCGAGTTGGGCTCGCTCACGCCGGGCGACCTGGTGGTGCACGTCGATCACGGCATTGGCCGGTTTTCGGGCCTCAAGATGGTTGAGGTGCAAGGCGCCCCTCACGACTGCCTCCACCTTGAGTACCACGGCGGCGACCGGCTGTTCCTGCCGGTGGAGAACATCGATCTTCTGTCGCGCTACGGCTCGGACGAAGCCGGCGTCAACCTGGACAAGCTGGGTGGCGCCGCCTGGCAGGCGCGGAAGGCGCGGCTGAAAGAGCGCGTCCGCGAGATCGCCAACCAGTTGATCAAGACTGCTGCCCAGCGCGAGCTGCGCGAGGCGGACGTGATCAACCTGCCCGATGGCCTGTATGACGAGTTCGCCTCCCGCTTCCCGTATGAAGAGACCGAAGACCAGCTCAACGCCATTGATGCGGTCATGCGCGACCTGGCCCGTGGCCGCCCGATGGACCGGCTGATCTGCGGCGATGTCGGCTTCGGCAAGACCGAAGTTGCGCTGCGCTCGGCGTTCGTTGCGGTCATGGCCGGCAAGCAGGTGGCTGTGGTGGTGCCGACCACGCTGCTGGCGCGCCAGCACTTCGCCACCTTCACCGCGCGCTTCAAGGGGTTGCCGGTGCGTATCGAGCAGGCATCGAGGCTGGTGGGCCGCAAGGATATCAACGAGGCCAAGAAGGGCCTTGAGTCCGGTGACGTGGACATCATCATCGGTACCCATGCGCTGCTGGCAAACGATGTGAAATTCCGCGAGCTTGGCCTGCTGATCATTGACGAAGAGCAGCATTTCGGCGTCAAGCACAAGGAGAAGCTGAAGGAGCTGCGCTCCAACGTGCATGTGCTGACGCTCA
>JAWVYF010000474.1:0-1500 GCA_033722845.1 Anderseniella sp.
CATCGGCGATGATGGCAGGTCGCTGGGTGGCATAG
Source organism: Anderseniella sp. (assembly GCA_033722845.1). Taxonomy (GTDB): domain Bacteria; phylum Pseudomonadota; class Alphaproteobacteria; order Rhizobiales; family Aestuariivirgaceae; genus Anderseniella. The sequence goes on from JAWVYF010000474.1 coordinate 36, forward strand.
CCATCTCGGCTCCCGAAGCACGGATGACGCTGAACCAGATGCTTGGCTATGTACCGCAAATGCGCGATGCAGCAGCAAGACTCGCAGCCACCTATACAGGTGCGTCAACGAACAACGACTAGCACGGAGACAGCCATGCCCCTGAGCTTCAAGGAAGTCGCAGACATCATGAAAATCATCGATTCTTCGAACTGCGAAGAACTGGTGCTGGAGATGGAAGGGGTGAAGCTCTCCGTCCGCCGGGGCGGCTCCTCTGGCGCAGCAACGCCACCAGCGCTTTCTGCGGCAACGCCACAGGCAGGGGCAACGCCTTCACCGGGCAGCGCACCGCCCCCAGCGGGCAAGCCTGCCGCCGCCACCCCTGCTCCAGCCGAAGAAGCAGGTGGTGGGTTTACCGAAAAGGCCCCCATGGTCGGGACGTTCTATCGCCGCCCTTCGCCTGAGGAAGCCCCTTTTGTCGAGGTGGGCAGCAAGGTCAAACCGGGTGATCCGCTGTGCATGATCGAAGTTATGAAGCTGTACACCACCATTGCGGCCAGCACCGAAGGCGTGGTCGCTGCGATCCTGGTCGATGACGCAACGCTGGTCGAATTCGACCAGCCGCTGTTCATTGTCCGCCCGGTCTGAGCGGCAGCAGAACATGGCTGACAACCAGCAAACTGCCTGTGACTCGCTGTTCGACATTTCAGGCCGGGTCTATCTAGTCGCAGGCGCAGGCGGCGGTCTGGGAGGGCCAATCGCACGCGAGCTTGCCAGACGGGGCGCCAAGCTGGTGCTGTTCGATACCGGCAGTGAAGCATTGGCCCGCATCGGTGGAAGCATTGACGGTGCGGTTGTTGAAACGGCTGACATGGGCGATGCAGCAGCGGTTGAGCGGCTGGCAACACTGGCTCGCGACAGGTTTGGCCGGCTCGACGGCGCAATAAATGCTGCAGGCAAGCTCCCCATCTCGCCAGCCCTGGAGTTCGATGAAGCGGTTTTCCGGGATTGCATCGAGGTCAATATTGTTTCGGCTTTCACTTTTTCGCGCGCCATTGCCAAGGCCCTTGGTGATGATGGTGGCCGCATTTTACACATCGCGTCTGTATCAAGCTTTGTTGTCAACCCGAACTACGCCGCTTATGCCAGCTCGAAAGCCGGACTTGCGCAGATGGTCAAGGTGCTCGCTCGCGAATGGGCGCCACGAAACATCCTTGTCAATGCGATCGGCCCTGCTCTGACCGAGACCGGATTGACGCAAGACTATCTGGCAGATGCCGGGTTCAGGAAGAACGCCATTTCGGCAATCCCGATGGGCCGGCTGGGCGAACCGCAGGACCTTTTCGGCGCCGTATTGCTTTTGTTGTCGGATGGCGGCCGCTTCATTACCGGTCAGACGATCTATGCAGATGGCGGTCGCACACTGGTTTAAGAGAAAGTGACATGACAACCCTTGCCGGCAAGACAGCACTGGTGACCGGATCGA